>USQO01000079.1 GCA_900556845.1 uncultured Bacteroides sp.
CGAGATAGGCTCCGGTCTCGTGGGCTCGGAGATGTGTATAAGAGACAGGTGTAAAAACAGAGAGTATATTATAGATTAAGTAATTAATTATAGAACAAAAAGATGAAAAAAGTTATTTTTACAGAAAAGGCTCCGGCTGCTATCGGTCCTTACAGTCAGGCTATTGAGGCGAATGGTATGGTGTTTCTTTCAGGTCAGGTGCCCATTGACCCTGCCACAGGAGAGCTTGTTGCCGGTGGTATCACTGAGCAGACTACTCAGGTTTTCGAAAATATCAAGAATGTGTTGGCAGAAGCAGGTTTGACTACTGCTAATATCGTAAAAACAACGGTATTCCTTGCCGATATGTCTTTGTTTGCTGAAATGAATGCTGTTTATGCCAAGTATTTCGAAGGTGAATGTCCGGCTCGTTCTGCATTTGCTGTAAAGGGACTGCCTAAGGGTGCTTTGGTAGAGATTGAGAGCATTGCTGTCAGATAATTTTTTAAAGAAATAATGCGCAGACGTGTGTTTTTCCTTGTTGGCAAGGATAAACGCAGTCTGCGTTTTCTGTTTTTTGTCAATTTAAAAAACGCAACAACTTATTAACCCAATAAAAATAACTTTTTATGAAATATATAGCCCCAGGAAGCTGGTTTTCATTGGAGTATCCGGAAAGCTGGCGCGAGTTTGAAGATACCGAGGATAGTTTTTTGTTTTATAATCCCAATAAATGGAGTGGTAATTTCCGTATATCGGCCTATCAGGGCGAAAACGACCGTTATGCTTCCGAATGCATTGCATACGAGCTGAAACAGGTGAAAGGTGCTCATCTGGTAAAAGTGGGCAATTGGGAATGTGCCTATTCTACCGAGAATTTTCAGGAAAACGGCTCGTGGTACACTACTCATTTATGGGTTACCGGGAAAGATGCTATTTCCGTAGAATGTTCTTTTACTGTTGCCAAGGGAGAAAGCTTGAAACCGGCCGAAGAAATTATCCGTTCTTTGTGGGTGAAGGGCAAGGGAGACGAACCTTTAAAAGAAGTCATTCCGGTTCGTATCATGGAAATCGGTATTATCAACGAGAGTTTCGAATGGGCTGTGTCTACCATTAAAAAACAGCTTACAAAGGATTTCTCTTCTTCGGAAAATGACATCGAAAGTATTCAGAAAGTCATGGACAGTGGTCGTTTTAACAAGAATCAGCGTCAGGCATGGGAGTCTTTCGGCATTGCTTTTGGTACGATTCTGGTCAACGAGATGGACGGTATGGAATGGGTTACCGTGATAGATGGAAACACCGAGACACCCGCTTTGCGTTTTGCCGACACTCCGGTTATCATAAATCCGTCCGAGCTGATATGGACCTGTATTAAGAAAGGCGAACCGTGCAATCTGCGTCAGGAGTTCGAACGAATTAAAAAAGAGGTTGAATCGGTATTAGAGGTATGAGTATGACACCTTATTTGCAAGTTGAAAATCTTACGAAATCGTTTGGCGACCTGGTCCTTTTTCAGGATATCTCTTTCGGTATTGCCGAAGGACAGCGCATCGGCCTGATAGCCAAGAACGGTACCGGTAAAACCACACTCCTCAATATTCTGGGTGGTAAAGAAGGATACGATGAAGGCCGTATTGTATTCCGGCGCGATTTGCGTGTAGGCTATCTGGAGCAGAGTCCGTATTATCCTGAAGAGCTCACCGTACTCGAGGCTTGTTTTTATCACGGCAACAGTGTGGTCGAAGTGATCAAAGACTATGAACGCTGTATGAGTACCGAAGGCCATCCCGGTCTGGATGATATTCTGGCACGTATGGAGCACGAGAAGGCTTGGGATTACGAGCGTAGGGCTAAACAGATTCTTTCGCAATTGAAAATCCGTGATTTTACGCAGCAGGTAAAGCACCTTTCCGGTGGGCAGCTCAAGCGGGTGGCACTGGCCAATGTCTTGATAACAGAGCCAGATTTGCTGATTATGGACGAGCCTACCAACCATCTTGACCTCGAAATGACCGAGTGGTTGGAGGAGTACCTCAATCGCGGAAAGCTGAGTTTGCTTATGGTTACGCACGACCGTTATTTTCTGGACAGGGTATGTTCGGAGATTATTGAAATAGATAATAAGCAGCTGTATTCCTACAGCGGCAACTACAGTTATTATCTGGAAAAACGTCAAGAGCGTATCGAGGCTACGAATGCTGAGATAGCCCGGGCAAACAATCTTTACCGCACTGAGCTGGAGTGGATGCGTCGCATGCCGCAGGCACGTGGACATAAGGCACGTTATCGTGAAGAAGCTTTCTATGAATTGGAGAAAGTGGCCAAGCAGTGCACTTATAACCAGCAGGTAAAACTGGATGTAAAAGCAGCCTATATTGGCTCAAAGATATTCGAAGCAGAGCATCTTTGCAAGCGTTTTGGCGATTTGAAGATTCTGGATGATTTCTCGTATATATTCTCCCGTTACGAAAAAATGGGAATTGTGGGCAACAATGGAACCGGAAAATCCACTTTCATCAAGATACTCATGGGACTGCAGAAACCCGACAGCGGAACACTCGAAATTGGAGAAACGGTCCGCTTTGGTTATTACTCACAGGATGGCCTGCAGTTCGACGAGCAGATGAAGGTCATCGATGTCGTTCAGGATATTGCTGAGGTGATAGAGCTGGGAGACGGCAGACGTCTTACAGCTTCGCAGTTCCTGCAGCACTTCCTGTTTACTCCCGAAACTCAGTATAGCTATGTATACAAACTGAGTGGAGGTGAGCGCCGACGTCTTTACTTGTGTACAGTCTTGATGCGTAACCCCAACTTCCTGGTGTTGGACGAGCCTACCAATGACCTGGATATCGTTACCTTGCAGGTACTCGAAGAGTATCTGAAAAACTTCAAGGGCTGCGTGATTGTGGTGAGTCACGACCGCTATTTCATGGATAAGGTGGTCGACCATCTGCTGGTATTCAAGGGACAGGGTGATATCCGTGACTTCCCGGGAAATTATTCCGATTACCGTGACTGGAAGCTGGCAAAGGCCGAACATGAGAAAGAGCAGAGCAAGCCCAAAGAAGAAAAAACAGAGCGCATCCGTCTGAACGATAAGCGAAAACTTTCTTTTAAAGAGAAAAAGGAATTGGAACAGCTTGAAAAAGACATTGCTGCGCTTGAGGAGGAAAAGAAGCGTCTCGAAGAGATGCTTTGCAGTGGAACCCTCAGTGTGGCAGAGCTTACAGAAACCTCCAAGCGTTTGCCTGTTTTGGGTGATGAGCTGGACGAGAAAACCATGCGCTGGCTGGAGCTTAGCGAGATAGAAGGTTAGTCCTCCCTTGTTGGATTATTGATAACAGAAAAGGAGTTTCGTTTTGTGCGAAACTCCTTTTCTGTTATCGGCTCATTTCCAGATACGGTATAAATTGATTAGCTTGTGGTCGTCGCAGCTCTTGTGTCCGCTTGCATAGACCCCTGCTACCTCATAATCGGGATATTGCTTTTTGAATTGTTCTATTTCATCATTTCCGGCCAGCAGGAATCCCTTTTCAGGGATAAATGCCTCGAACGGAACCACACGGTCGCCCAGATAAAAGTTGATGGTAAAGGGGCGCATCGGATTGCCTTCTACAATATTTACCTGATACGAGTAGATACGTCCTTCCGGAACAATTTCTGCTATTCGTTCGGCTATGGGTTTATCCGATTTCAGGCTTAATACCGGTGGTTGGAATACCCCGTCCAGTGCCATAAATATGGTAAAGATAACTCCAGTGATGGTATAAGGTAACCAGGATGCCGGTCTGTTTTGGGCAGAATAATAAAAGAAAACAGATGCTCCTGCCATTATAACCAGCACCATGCCGGTCAGAATTCCCAGAGGCAGATTGCTTAACTCATTCATAAAAGCAATGTTCTGTGCAGCATGTCGTCCGCTGAAGATTGTTTCGGGAATCCAGTTCATCTTTAAAGCTCCGAAAACCACCAGTAACAACAGCGACAAGGCACCTATGATGCTGCCGAATATTTTGAGAACAGCAGGCTTCCTGCGCACCAGATACAGCATATATTCGGCCAAGAAATAAGCGATGAATGGATAGATAGGCAACAGGTAAACGCTACGTTTGCTTTTCGGGATACAGTAAAACATAAAAATCACTACGATACTCAGCAAAGAGAACAGGCGTGTATCGTCCATTTCCCGGATGTAAGTCTTGAATCGTTCCCACCAGCCGGTCGGAGCAAGCTGAGGCTTTTTCCATTTCAGACTAAACAGGGTTATAAGCATCAGTAACGTGTAAGGCACATAACCGGCCACTACAGTTATAACATTATAATAAGCAGGATTTTCATGCGATTGGTATGTCATTTTACCCAAAAAACGTAATACGTTCTCTTCCATCACCAGTTGTAGAAATTCGTCACCCCCTTGTTGATAGGCTGCCCAATACCATAAAAACGGCAAGATGCAGGATGCCAGACCTACCCATAGAAAAGAGCCGAAGATTTTCCAGAAATTCATGCCCCTTATCAGCAGAAACAGAGCCACTACCAGCAGCGGGAGTACCATTCCTACAGGGCCTTTGGTCAGAAAAGCTCCGCTCAGGCACAATATACCTGCCAGCGGGATACCTTTCAGTCGGTTTTCGCCCCACTTATACAACTGATAAAGTGCAATTACCATCAATGCCGAAAGAAGCATGTCCACGCGGCAGTTGGTACCTGCCCGGTGTACTTCAAAGTTGGTCAGTGTAATCAGTCCCATCAGAAAAGCCACTTCCGTCCCTCTGCGTTTTGCGTAAAAAGCAAATCCTGCCATGACCATCATGGCAAGAGCCAGTGCAGAAGGCATGCGCGATGTATATTCACTCACGCTTCCCGTTATGGTCGATATGGCAGCAATGCACCAGTGAAACAAAGGTGGCTTGTAAGCCATGTCCACACCATTGTTGATAGGAAGAATCCAGTTGCCTTTTTCCAGCATCGATAGCGCAACTACCGCCTCTCTGGGTTCCCCCCGGGTATTGAATAAAGCTTCTCCCAGGAAAAGGAACAAAGAGAGGATGCAGATGCCGGCCAAAAGCCATGCATACTTGTCTTTTTTATACATCCTGTTCAAGTTTTTTTAATTGATAAACACTTTTGTCGGATGCAAATATACAAATTTATTCGTAGATATATTCCACGGGCGATTTCTTGAAACGCAGGATACGCGAGTGGTTCGGTCCGGCTCCATTTTTTGTAAGATACAGATTACCCATACCTCCATTGAAGAACCATCCTTGTCCGTTTTCCGGCGAGTGAACGGCAAACAGCATATTGTTATAGTGTCCGTTATGTTTTATACCGTTATTATCCCATTGTGCCCCGGGACCGTACCATACGATAGCTTCGTTTTCCGGATGGGCATTATTATACATAGCTATATAAATCAAGTCTGTCAGCGTAACGTTTCCAATGGCTATGTCATTTCTTCTGCGCTGCCTGCGCTGTATGTTTGAGCCTCCGTTCCATGCTGTGTTGTGGCGGCCATCCCACATCAGCCATACATAATCCCCTGTTGACAAAAATATTCTGTCATACTCTTCCATTGTCGGAATTTCGTATCCGTCGGGAGCCAGCTCTTTGGGGTTTATTTTGTTGATGTGTACGCTCGAGCTGGAATATCCTTCCAGTTTGGCTACCCCGTTATCGTCAATAACCTGCATGCCCATGGAGCTTTTACCTTGATACTGCCACTTCCACAAGTTGTAGAATTCTTCTGCCGTACAGTCTCTCAGGTAATCCAACAAACTTTTACCAGCTTTGACGGCAGGATCGTTTGATGAAAGAATCTGGTCCGAAAAATTTTTCGAATCTCCCATTGCATTGTATTTGCACCACCACAAGCCTTGTTGGTAGACTACCGGCAACCCCCAGTTTCTGCGTACAATCGTATACTTTTCTACGTCCGAGCCGTCTGCTTTGTTACTGATAACGATAGTGGCTCGCTGTTCGCGGCCGTTGGCTGTCGGGTCATTGGGTTTCCATCCTCCCAGTACCCGGTATGCGTTCGGGTTATCTTCGCGTGGTGCCAGTTTTACCCACGCGTCTTCACCATCTTCATATTCTACGGCAATAGACTTGCTGTCGGGGACAGTAAGCACTCCATATTCATTGTCGATATACTTTCCGAAATCGAATGTATAACTGTCGATAAAAGAAAACAGCCCCTCTATTTTTGTGGGATTTTCCGGCAGTACTATAATCAGATAGTCATCAGGATAGGCTTCTTTCATCCCTTTACGTTGAAACTGCATCTTTACCGTTTGTCCCGCAACTCCCAGCCTCCATCTTTCTTTACGTATTTTGAACAGGTTTTTTCCGAATGTTTCGGCCGAAGTCCCTCCAAGAGATTCTACTGTATATGGCATGTTTTCTGTCGGGATAAACTCCAGTTCATCGTCACAATCCACTGCCAGCGTAATTTCCGATGCTGTATAGGGGAAAGATATTTTGTTTCTTTCTGCATTTACAACTACATTTTCGGGCAAAGTCGATTCGTTCAGGTCTACCGTAAGCGTTTCATTGCTTGGGGCCAGCTCGTAATCTCCTCCCGCTTCCCACTCTTGTACATCCAGTTGGATATTGGCAGTAAGCATGTCTTTTCTCAGTGTTAGAGTATACACTGCATTTCTTTTCAAAACACTTGGCAGCGAAGCTTCTTTGGTGATTTGTTTGCCGTTTGCCGTCATGTTTACTTCAACTTTCAGCTCAGTATTAGCCTGTTCGTACACATAGGCTATTCCCTGTACGTCTGTTTGTGCAGGTTCTGCAAAGTCTACGGTCAGGTCTTGTGTCTTTGTGCCGTCAGGAGAAGTGATTTTCTCTTTTGCAAACAGATAACCTTGCTGAGCAATATTCTTAAGTGTAACCTGTTGTACCTCAATTGGAGCCTCAGTACGCAGCAGGAGGTCAAAACGGGCAACTCCTCTTTTCAGAGAAGTGCTGACAGTGTATGTTTCCTGGACTTCACTGTCCAAGTTGATTTTCGCTGAAAGAAATTCCAAAGCCTTACCTTGTTCTGTCTGGATACAGGTGTTCAACCATTCCTCTTCAGTAATACCACTGTCTGCCAGCTCCTGTAAATCAATTACTTCGCCTGTATTGGCCAATATGTACAGATTTCCTTTGTTTTTATTAATGTTTAGGGTATATAGGTTTTCTTCTTTCCCGAAATCTGTATAAACTTGGGTAAGGGTCCCGCTTTCGAACAGGCACGCCTTGATGTCATTTATATTTTCTTCACTGGGGAGCGAAGCATTTCTTCCGTCTATTTTAAAAGTTTCTAATTGAGCTTTTAAAAGTGTTCCGGCAGGGTTGCTAGCTTGTTCCTGTTCAATATCATTCGAGCAGGAAACTACAAAAAATGCAGCTATGCAAAGCCATAATAAATGATAGAAACGTATCGTCATTTTATTCATATATATATTCTACAGGTGTTTTAATGCATCGTATGATGCGGGTTTTTTGTGAATTATGAGCTGTATATTTTATCCAATTTCCGGTTCCGGTACTTTTCGGATTACCATCAATCATCCATGAACTGTTGGCTCTTCCATAAGTGGCAAACAAAACAGACATGGACGCAATATGCGATGCGTCCCACTGATGTCCAGTTCCGCATATAGTCCAATGACTGCCCCCGTATTCAAAGTCGTAAAAACTGATGGGGCCATACTGCTGTCCAAGGAATGTAGCATTCCGTTCTACGACCCAGAAATTCAGTCGTTGTCCCAGTCCGTTATTGAATGCGCCAGGGTTAAAATACTGCAAATTACAATTATTTCCCCAGGCAAAAAATCTGAAATGATCATAGGTGGGTATCTGGTATCCGTCGGGAGCCATCACTTTCGGGTCCAGTGTTCCGAAGTCTGTTGCATTGTTTGTTTTAAAGCCTTCATAGAGAAACTTGGTCCCGTTGTGCGTTAGCTTTAGTCCATCCGGATTACCTGCCTGATATTGGTCGCCTAGTACTTGCAGAAAGTCTTCATCTGTACAAGTCCTAAGATAATCGGCCAGATTTACTTCTTTTGCCGGGTCGTTTCCGATAAGAATCTGGTCTTCATAATTCTTTACGTTACCTCGGAGGTTGTATTTACACCACCATACTCCGTTCATATTTACTACCGGAAGTCCCCAGTTCTTACGCACTATCGTATAAGCTTCTCGGTGGCTGCCGTCAATATTGGTGATAACCAGTTGGGCAGTTTGTTTGCGTCCGTCGGCCAGTGGGTCATTGGGCTTCCAGCCTCCTAAAATGCGGTATTCGTTTTCGTTTACCTGCTCTAATTTCATCCATTTTGCTTCGTCGTTTGCAAATTCCAAAATGGCAGTTTTTCCTTCCGGAAGTGTGATTCTTCCCAGTTCGCCATCAATGTATTTGTTATAATCACATGTACTGTTGTCATCAAATTGCAGACTCCCTGTCAGTATTATCGGGTTCGGCTGGAACACTATTACTACTCTTCCTTTCAGTGTTTCGTCTTTTAATACATCCAGATAGATATATTCATGTACTGTTCCTGGCATTTTGTGCTTGCTGGTTACACTGACTGTTGCTATATTAGACAAACTTCTTGACTCAGCCTGTTGTATTTCTGCTCCGTTGGCAAATCCGTTTATGCGCAGAACAGCTCCCTCTTCCGCAAGGAGGCCAAGCTTGAATGTAGTTTCCCATGAAGGAACGAAAACCGAGTCGCAGCTTTCGTTTACTCTGACACCATCTGGAAGTACAGAGTTCTCTTTGTCTACGATTCCTTTCAGAGTGAGGTTGCTTTCAGAGTTACCTCCTGTTTCCCAGGTGGCGTTTTCTGTTTCTACCTGAATGCTGGCACCATTGTTTTTTACTTTCAAGGTATATACTTTGTTTCGTTCTATGGTTGGAAGCGTTGTTTTCACACGGTGCCATCCGTCGTTTACTAAAACCATCAGTTCTACTTCATGATTTCCCGTTCCGGTCTGTTCAGGAACGTAAAACAGAGTGGT
The DNA here is from genome assembly GCA_900556845.1 of uncultured Bacteroides sp. Classification (GTDB taxonomy): domain Bacteria; phylum Bacteroidota; class Bacteroidia; order Bacteroidales; family Bacteroidaceae; genus Phocaeicola. The sequence goes on from USQO01000079.1 coordinate 8,998, forward strand.
TCGTCCATTGGCAAACGGCTCTTCTCCAAAACTTTTTTGCAATGTGATGCCTTCTGCATTCTTTTCATCATTTATCGGATTTTCAAGAATGTTTCCTGTCGTGCAGATATTTTCTATCTTGACACTGTGCACTGCTACATGTCTGTAGGGGGAGTCCAAGTCTATTCTTGCAACACTTCTTTTTAAGGCAACAGAAACTGATGTCTCGCCAGCTTGTAGTACGGTTTGTCCGGTCATTAGCAAGCCGTTTTCCATCATTGCTTCTGCGGTGCCTTTTATGCCTAGAAAATCAGCTTCAGTAGTAGTTTCAGGATGCATGCCGATATTTTCTGTGAAGTATTCTCCGTTGGCAAGAAAATAGACGGTTCCTCGCATTTGTTCAGGAGAGAATTGGCATGTTAATGTTCCGGTGACAGGCAATGTAGGAAAAATCTCTTTTAGTATTCCGTTTTCGAAGCGATAGGCGCTCAGAGATTTTATTTCCTTATCAGTTGTATTGTAGTCTGTTCCTGTTCTCGAAAACTGTACTGTCAGCGCACTGTGCTGGTCTTTTTGGATATCTTCGGTGCTGCATCCTCCCAATGTCAGCAAACAGGCAGCTCCCAACGCCAAAATATATTTCTTCATATTTTCTTCTTGTATGGT
>USQO01000080.1 GCA_900556845.1 uncultured Bacteroides sp.
TGTTACTCCACTGGTGTTTGAGACCAGCGCGTCTACCGATTCCGCCATCTGGGCATCTTTGTTTCTCGATTGCGAGTGCAAAGGTAGCAATAATTTTTATACCTGCAAACTTTTTCGCTATTTTTTTTCATTTAACCCTATTTATTATGTAAAAAAGGGCCTCATTTGAAAAATAAGAATATCTTAGCAAAGAAAACCAAAGCATTATCAACATGAACCGTGACAACTATTACTGTGTCATTATGGCTGGAGGAACCGGAAGCAGATTCTGGCCTTACAGCCGTAAAAACATGCCTAAACAATTTCTTGATTTTTTTGGAACAGGGCAGACCTTACTTCAGCAAACCTTTCAAAGGTATAAAGAAATTATTCCAATAGAACAGATTTATATATCTACAAACATTGCTTATAAAGAGTTAGTCCTTCAGCAGCTGCCAGAGATTAAAGAGCATCAGCTACTTATCGACGAAACACACAGAAATACAGCTCCTGCCGTCGTACATGCAGCTTTTTATTTAAAGCAAAAAAATCCGGATGCAATCATGATAATAGCTCCTTCGGATCATCTGATTCTTAAACCGGACAATTTCATTGCTTCAATTAATAAAGGCCTGGAATTTGTTGAAAAGAACAAGATACTACTCACTATAGGAATCAAACCAACACACCCTGAAACGGGCTACGGATATATACAAGTAGAAGAAATTAAAGAAGCTTGCTTTTACAGCGTAAAAACGTTCGTAGAAAAGCCTGCCATAGAGTTTGCACAATTCTTTGTAAACAGTGGCGAGTTTTATTGGAACTCTGGTATTTTTATTTGGAAAGCAGATGATATTCTTCATAAAATGCATCTGTATTCTGATAATATTTTTGAGAAAGGAGAATGTAAGGAACCCGACTTCACATCTTGCCCCAATATTCCTATTGATTATGCTGTAATGGAAAAGACCGAAAATGTCTTTGTGCAGGACTGCGATTTCGGATGGGCCGATTTAGGCACTTTCGGTGCACTCTATGATGCCGCTCCCAAAGACATGAATCAGAATGCTACATTAAACAGCAACACTATGCTTTACGACTGCAAAGACAACATTGTATTAATCCCCAAGGACAAGCTGGCTGTTATAGAAGGTCTTGAAAATTACTTAGTCACACTTAATGACAATGTCTTGCTGATTTGTAAAAAGGATAATCCTAACAATATCCGCAAGTTTGTCAACGATGTACAAATGAAATTTGATGAAAAATACTTGTAAATAGTCCATAGAAAGAAAAGGTCCCGACTTCATTGTGATGGAATCAGGACCTTTTCCTTTAATACTCAAAAGTGATACCCAACGTTGGAAGTAGGGTTCCACTTTCTTGTTTGATATATTTCATAATATAGCGTTGCTCTGATGCCGGAGCTTCCGGATTTTCGATTACACCGGTACTCATCAAGACATCTGGCTGCTTGAAAATACTGTGTGTTATATTTTGAATATCCAGGTAGAATCCTAACATACATTTTTTTAAATAAAAGGTTTTGTCTACCCGGACATCCAGTTGCGCGTAAGCAGAAAGCCGGCCTGTATTGTAGCGCGTATAATCATAATATGGTTTCCCCTGGACATTCCAGGCTTCCACCAACGAAGATTTTTCTTCATCGTATGGAGTATATGGAGCACCTCCAATACAGCTCAATTTAACTCCGGCACTCCACTGCTTGGGGAAATAATAAGTACCGCTGGCATTTATTATAAAACGGTTGTCCCAGGCTGAAGGCAAATATGCTGCTTCTTTATCCCGTCGATACTCACTTTTATACAAAGTTGCAGCCACCGACAAATTAAACTTCTGCACTTTCAGCCAGCGTAGCATCAACTCCAGTCCATAAGAACGGCCTTCGGCCGATGAAACCAAAGCCTCATTACCGATTACCCCATAATCATTACCTTTGCACATCAAAGGTATTCCATCTGTTACGGAAAGCGGTATGTGTCCATAGCTCTTATGAAACCCTTCTAATGACAATTCCATACCAGAAATCGGTGTCCAACTGATGCCTACAGCTTTTTGTCCAACAGACATATATGAAAGAGACTTGTTTACCCAATTTTGCGCTGCATCTTTAAATCCCAAAGCTGTATAAGGAGGCAACTGATAATACAAACCTAAATGCCCATTCACAAACAGATTGTCTATGAGCTTATAAGAAAGAGACATTCTGGGTGAAAGCTGTTCCTCGAGTTTATTGGTCGCTGAAGAAAAACTGCATATATCTGTACGAACGCCCAATGATGCAGAAAATTTTTCATCAGACGATGTATAATCTGCAGAAGCATAAAGGCCGCCTCTCCACAGGTTCAAATCTGCACGATAGTCATAGCGTTCTTCTTCTTGAACAAAGCGCTTCTGGAAAAAAGTATTATCATATTGCGAGTAGACTAACTCTACCCCACCCTTCACTTTCCAATTTCCTAAAGCCGAACTGTTCTCCAAACGCAGCCTGCTTTCCTGTTCTATTGATTTCAATCTCAATATCAGATTGCTTTCGCTACTTTCATCGTTATCCTGATATTTCAAATTACGATTATTCAAGTAACTATGGCTTATGGAAACACTCTGAATATGGTTCCCGGCATAATGCTTATATATTGCGCCTAAGGTAAAAGTTTCCTGCTCAATTTTAGGCAAATAGCTCAACAGATAATCGGCATCTTCACCTTCTACATCCATATTCAGTTTCATACGGTCTACCCCTCCAATTCCCAGAACTGTCAACTCATTCGTACTATTGAAGCGGGTTTTTATTTTAAACTGTGCATCAGTATAGGCCGGCAGGAAAGGCAACCCTAATACTTTAAACAGCAATTGCAGGTAAGATTGTCTGACTGAAACCAGATATGAGGTTTTAGAGGACAAATGCCCAGTCGATGTCAGCGAGAACTCCGAAGCTCCTAAAGTTGCCTTAAAAGAGTTACGGTCCATATCACCATCTCTTAACCTGAAATCAAGAACTGAGCTTAAGGCATTGCCTTTCGAGGCAGGAAAAGCTCCTGTATAGAAATTAACCTCACGCACAAGATCGGCATTAATGATACCAACAGGACCGCCAGAAGCGCCTTGTGTACTAAAATGATTAATGTTGGGAATCTCTATACCGTCCAGATAAAACCGATTTTCAGAAGGTCCTCCTCCTCTTACCATCAGGTCGTTTCTATAGCCTGCCGGCGAAAAAGCTACACCAGGATAGTTTTGCACAATACGCGAAATATCCCGATTCGCTCCCGGAGCTTTTTCTATTTCCTGCAATCCAATCACTCGCAAACTTACAGGACTCTCGGGCAACTTTTTAAACATGGGTGCAACCACACTGATTCCTTCCAGCCGGGCACTTTCTTCCTCCATTTCTACATTTACAAAGGGGGTAAGATGATTTACCTTATACTCTGGTGTAACCACCGTTTTATACCCTAAAGCAGATACCTGTAACTTGTAGATTCCGGGAGGAACTTTATCAATAACAAATGCACCTTCGGCATCGGTAGCTGCTCCTACACTCAAACCAGCAATCCAGACATTCGCATAAGGCACAGGCAAACGCGAAATTGCTTCAATGACCTTACCTTTTATCTGAAAAGTTTGGGCCAGTATAAATAAAGGAGTACAAATACAGAAAACAAACAGCCAAATTCTTTTATTCATAGGAATGATATTTGAAAAACAAAAAAGCATCTTATACCTAATGCAGTACAAGATGCTTCAAATATAATAAAAAAGAAACTATTATTAACGATTTACCCATGCATTATGAATGGCTTGGGCTATGGCTTCAAACTCTTCGGCAGTCAATTTAAGTTTGGGATTTGAAAAAAGCATATCCGATTCTTTCTGAATAGGAATAAGATGAATGTGTGCATGAGGCACTTCCAACCCGATAACCGCCTGTCCTACTTTACGACAAGGGAAAGCAGTCTGAATAGCCAATGCTACACTTTTAGCAAAAACCTGCATAGCAGCCAGCTCCTCATCGCTCAAGTCAAATATATAATCAACTTCACGTTTAGGCACCACGAGGGTATGTCCTTTTACCAACGGATTAATGTCGAGAAAAGCATAAAACTGATCATTTTCTGCTACTTTATAGCTAGGAATCTCACCTGCTATAATCTTACTAAAAATTGTTGCCATACTCTATTAGGTATTATAAAAGGGGCAAAACCTGCAAAGCAGGCTGCCCCCTCCAGTTAAAATGATATATTCATAATTTCAAGCGTAATTTTTCCCTGTGGAATAGTAATCTCTGCTACATCACCTACTTTCTTACCCAATAAACCTTTGGCAATAGGTGTACTTACAGAAATCTTACCTTCTTTCAAGTTAGCTTCGCTTTCAGATACAATTGTATAAGCCATCTTCATGCCTGTCTTTACATTCTTCAACTCTACACGAGTCAGAATCTGTACAGTATCCGCATTCAGCTTAGATGTATCAATAATCTTAGCATCACCAATTGTTGCTTTCAACTGATTAATTTTCATTTCCAACAAGCCCTGAGCTTCTTTTGCTGCATCGTATTCTGCATTTTCAGACAAATCACCTTTATCACGCGCCTCTGCAATAGCAGCAACAATTCTAGGACGCTCAACAGCCTCCAGATGCTTTAATTCGGCTACCAGCTTCTGATAGCCTTCTTCTGACATATACGCCATACTAGTTTCCTCCTTTTTATCTTGTTAATTATTTACTGTCTATAAAACAAAAAAGAATTCCGACATCACTTTAATGCCGGAACCCTCTTCCTTTTTCTTTTACCGTTGGCAAAGATAATCTTTTCTTTGATATCAGTCAAGTTTACTTCACTTCTATTTTATCATGCTGTGTAACATATATATTATTAAAGCAATTTATTTATTGCTGCCTCAAGGTCTGTTTGAGGTGTTGCACGCAAGCTCAATTCATTTGAACGGTTAATCAAGAATATAGTGGGTAACTGAGTTACACCATATAAATTGGCATAAGTAGAATACACCCCTTTGGCATCTCTTACACAAATCCAAGGCAGGTTATCAGAAGCAACTTTCCAGAAATGTTCGTCTCCATCCAAAGATATTTGATAAATTTCCAGCCCCTTTGCCGAATACTTATTATATAGTTCACGCAATGCAAGGTTATAAGTTCCAGACATCTTGTCCTGATAAGTAGTAAAGTTCAACAACACAACTTTTCCTTTCAATTCTGTCAGCGTACGGATATTACCGTTCACATCACGCAACTGAATATCAATCAATGACGCTTCCTTCACAACATCAGGATTAACCTCCAATTCTTTTTCTTTAACGACACGGGTATTTTTCATTCCCTTAATCACCGTATTATAAAGATTACGCGAACGGTCGGCGTGTGGATAAGCGTTATTAAGGCTTGTTGCTACTGCTGCAAAACATTTTACGTCATTACGGTCTGTCAGCGGATCAAAAATCATAGCCCCGTTTACTTCCTGGAACAAAGCAAAATACGCATAGGGTTTGTTGGGAGCAGCAAAAATATAATTCCGCTTTACCTGATTTTTATATCTTTCTATTGTCTGCTGAAGACTGTCCTGCAAAATTCCAATAGGCATAGAAGTTGCACTAAGTTCGTTTACGCGTTTCTGCAAATCGGCCTGAAGCAAAACTAATTCCTTAATTTTGTCGTTATTCTCCGAACCTTCGACTTTATAGCCAGTAGCAAACGTCGCAAAGTCGGCATGAATACCGATAGTTTCAGTAGAATCTACAGAAAAGTTAATTACTCTATCATCAACCCGCAAACGATAATATTCGGGCGATTCCGGACGATTCCCGCTAAAACTATAACTTCCAGACGCATCCAACTTAACCGAATCAAGTGTTTCGATTCCCGATAGTCCGGAATGTTCAAAATACAAGACTTTATCTGCCGCATCTGTAATACTTCCTTCTACGGTAAACGAAGGTTTATGCTCACAAGCTGTAGCCATTCCAAGCAATGCCAGCAATAAATATCCTTTTCCTTTCATATACATCTTACAAATTAAAAAAACTGCCTGCAAAGATACGGCTTTTCACGATTTGACAAAGATTTTTGCATCTATCTTATTTTCAGTACACAAAAAAGCACTAAAAAAATGATTTTTATTTCATTATACTCCCGTATACTGCAAGAAATTCCCTATCTTTGTACGAATTTTGAAAAGAATATCTATTAATACATTTTTTATGATCAATCCTATTGTTAAGACGATCGAGCTTGGTGATGGAAGAACCATTACGCTCGAAACGGGAAAGCTGGCAAAACAGGCAGATGGTGCTGTTATGCTACGCATGGGTAATACCATGTTGCTGGCTACTGTTTGTGCAGCAAAAGATGCAGTTCCCGGTACAGATTTTATGCCTCTTCAGGTAGAGTACAGAGAAAAATATTCCGCATTCGGACGTTTTCCTGGCGGCTTTACCAAACGTGAAGGAAAGGCTTCAGATTACGAAATTCTCACTTGCCGTCTGGTAGACCGCGCATTGCGTCCACTTTTCCCAGACAATTATCATGCTGAAGTTTACGTAAATATCATACTTTACTCTGCCGATGGTGTTGACATGCCAGACGCATTGGCCGGTTTGGCTGCTTCTGCCGCACTGGCTGTTTCAGACATTCCATTCGGAGGTCCGATTTCTGAAGTACGTGTTGCACGTATCGACGGACAATTTGTTATCAACCCAACATTCGAAGCTCTTGAACGTGCCGACATGGATATCATGGTAGCCGCTACTTATGAAAATATCATGATGGTAGAAGGTGAGATGAAAGAAGTGTCTGAACAAGACTTGTTGGAAGCTATGAAATTTGCCCACGATGCTATCAAAGTTCACTGCAAAGCGCAGATGGAACTGATGGAAGAAGTTGGCAAAACCATAAAACGAGAATATTGTCACGAAGAAAACGATGAAGACTTGCGTAAGGCAGTTCACGATGCTTGCTACGAAAAAGCATATGCTATCGCAGCTTCAGGTAACAAGAACAAACATGAACGTCAGGATGCTTTCGACAGCATTTGCGAAGAATTCAAAGCACAGTTCACAGAAGAAGAGCTGGAAGAAAAAGAAGGTATGATCGACCGCTACTACCACGATGTGGAAAAAGAAGCTATGCGTCGTTGTATCTTGGATGAAGGAAAACGTCTGGATGGTCGTACAACTACAGAAATCCGTCCTATCTGGTGTGAAGTTAGTCCGCTGCCTGGTCCTCATGGCTCTTCTATCTTCACACGTGGAGAAACTCAGTCACTCAGCACAGTTACATTGGGAACCAAACTGGACGAGAAAATTGTGGACGATGTTCTTGACCAGCATAAAGAACGTTTCTTGTTACACTACAACTTCCCTCCATTCTCTACTGGTGAAGCAAAAGCACAGCGCGGTGTAGGCCGTCGTGAAATTGGTCACGGTCACTTGGCATGGCGTGCTTTGAAAGGACAAATTCCAGAAGATTATCCATACTGTGTACGTGTCGTTTCAGATATCCTTGAATCAAACGGTTCTTCATCAATGGCTACAGTTTGTGCCGGAACACTTGCTCTGATGGACGCTGGTGTACCTATCAAGAATCCGGTATCTGGTATTGCAATGGGATTGATCAAAAATGCCGGTGAAGATAAGTATGCTGTCCTTTCAGATATCCTTGGTGATGAAGACCACCTGGGAGATATGGACTTCAAAGTTACAGGAACATGCAAGGGTATCACTGCTACTCAGATGGATATTAAATGTGACGGACTTACATACGATATTTTGGAAAAAGCATTGCTTCAAGCTAAACAAGGACGTGAATACATTTTAGGAAAGATTACTGAATGTATCGCTCAGCCTAACTCAGACTTGAAACCTCATGCTCCACGTATCGAGACAATGACTATTCCAAAAGAATTTATTGGAGCAGTAATTGGCCCGGGCGGTAAAATTATTCAGGGAATGCAGGAAGAAACTGGCGCTACTATCACAATCGAAGAAATAGATGGTGTAGGCCGAATCGAAATTGCAGGTACAAACAAAAAATGTATTGATGATGCTGTACGCATGATTAAAAGCATTGTTGCTGTTCCTGAAATCGGTGAAGTCTATATCGGTAAAGTTCGCTCTATCATGCCTTATGGTGCATTCGTAGAATTCCTGCCAGGAAAAGATGGGTTGCTGCACATCTCTGAAATGGATTGGAAACGTCTGGAAACTATTGAAGAGGCAGGATTGAAAGAAGGCGATGAAGTCCAAGTTAAGCTGTTGGATATTGACCCGAAAACAGGCAAATTCAAACTTTCACACAAAGTTCTGCTACCTAAACCAGAAGGTATGCAAAACGGTAACGGAGCAAAACGCGAAAGAAAGCCTCACAACAATGAGCAGAAATAATGCTACATACTGAAATTGAAAAGGTCCTCATGTTGAGGACCTTTTTTTATAAACGAAGAGAAGATTGCTCATCACAATCCTCTCTTTATATCCAACGGTAAAAATCAATCTTCTACTACCTGAAAATCTTCTTTACCTACGCCGCAAACTGGGCAAACCCAATCTTCAGGAATATCTTCAAAAGCAGTTCCTGCTGCAATACCGCTATCTGGATCACCTACTTCTGGATCATATACCCAGTCACATACTGTGCAAATGTACTTTTTCATGCTTCAATACGTTTTTAATGTTAGTTATTATGGTTAATATATACAAAACAAATATATACAGATTTTGTTTAATCCTACTTATTCAATAACATTTTTTTTAATTCTTCCATACCTTCCGAAGCGCCTTTTTGTATCACGATAACCTCACGCCCATACGGAACTCTAACCGTCTTGGGATCAATAAGGTATACCGGTACGCCTTCACGCACATAATTCAGCAATCCTGCAGCTGGATACACATTAAGTGAAGTACCTATAATCAGAAATATATCAGCTTCCATCACCTGCTCTATGGCCAATTCAATCATCGGCACACTCTCACCAAACCATACAATAAACGGACGTAACTGAGAACCGTCAGCGGCCAAATCGCCTATCTTGACTTCGTAATTCTCGGGAGATAATTCCTGAATACAGGACACATCATTGGGATTTTTACTGGAAGTAACCTTGGTAAGCTCACCGTGCAAATGAATCACTTTACTACTGCCAGCCCTTTCATGCAAATTATCTACATTCTGAGTAATAACCGTAACATCTAAATCATCTTCCAGCAAAGCCAACAATTCATGCCCCTTATTAGGATGTACTTGCAGTAATTGCTTTCTACGCTCATTATAAAAATTAATCACAAGCTCCGGATTCGCAGCATACCCCTCAGGAGTAGCTACCTGTTCTACCGGATACTGGTCCCACAATCCACCCGCATCACGAAATGTGCTGATACCACTTTCCGCACTCATTCCGGCACCTGTCAATACTACTAATTTTTTCATATAAAATCCTCTCATGTTATTGGTATTCACAAAAATAAGAAAATTTAATCACCGGAAGCGCTTCCGATTCAAAGAAAAAAGATACATTTGCAACTCGTAAAATAATCTTATAAATAATTCAGTTTTTATGGATAAATTTAGTTACGCTATTGGCC
>USQO01000081.1 GCA_900556845.1 uncultured Bacteroides sp.
TATCGTCGGCAGCGTCAGATGTGTATAAGAGACAGTAAATGCACTAAGCATAAAAAATTTATTATTCCACACCTGTTTATCAAAACAAATCAAATACATCTAGCACAAATCACAAGAAATATACATATATAACAATATAATTCACAAAAAACTGAATAACTAATACATAACTTTCAATTTATCACAGTATCAAATATAACATAAATTCTGATTTACCCACTTGAAATAAAAAAGCCCGGCAATATGCCGAGCTATCCTATAAAATTTACAATTTTGAAAACAGATGCTACATTTTTTCTGAAAAAGGAACTTCCTTCATAATCTTTTCTAAAGCACCAGCATTATCTTCAACGTAACTTCCTGCCTTTTTTCCTGACTTATCTAAGAAAGTATGATCTGCAAGGAAATGATCCATCAAACTATTGAAATCGGATGCTCCTTGAATTTCAAAGCCTCCTTTACAAGCTAAAAGATCTTGAGCCTCCTGAAATTTTTTATTATTAGGGCCAAATATCACAGGCATTCCATAGACTGCTGCTTCCAGTGTATTATGAATACTAACTCCAAAACCTCCACCTATATAAGCAATTTCTCCATAGCGGTAAATTGAAGACAACAAGCCAAAACAATCAATGATTAAACAGTCGGCCTGCGCAATGGTTTCTGATGTAGCCTGCGTATAGCGGACAACAGTCCGATTCAGTTTGCCTATTATTTCTTTAATATGACCTTCATCTATTACATGTGGAGCTATAATCAGTTTCATTTCAGGTTGTGCATTAAAATAAGGAATAAATATATCCTCATCTGGTGCCCAAGAACTTCCTGCAACCAAAGTTACAGCCTTCCCCTTAAACTGCTCCACAACAGGCAATTCTTTTGCCTGCCTACAAATTTCCAGCACACGGTCAAAACGTGTATCACCTACAACCGTAGTATTTCGGACACCAATTTTTTCCAATAGAGAAACTGAGTTCTTATTTTGGACAAAAAGATGCGTAAACTGTTTCAATACATCACGGTAGCCAGCTCCATACCAGCGGAAAAATATTTGGTCGTCACGAAAAATAGAAGAAACACTATATACCGGAATAGAATTACGGTTAAGTTCAACCAAGTAATTTTTCCAAAATTCATATTTCACAAAAAAGGCCATACAAGGCTGAACCAGCCTGATAAAACGATGTGCATTTCCAGGGGTATCAAAAGGAAGATAGCATACAATATCAGCACCTTTATAATTCTTACGGACTTCATAGCCTGAAGGAGAAAAGAATGTCTGCAGGATTTTATAATTCGGATACTGCTTTCTTATCTCCTCTATCAATGGTCGTCCTTGCTCAAACTCGCCCAAAGAGGCTGCATGAAACCATATATACTTTGCCGATGAATCTATTTCCCTCTTCAATTTATCAAAAGCCTCTGCATGACCAGCAACCATAAGGGAGGCTTTCTTATTAAAAAGTGCAGCCAATCTGACTGCACTTGCATAGAGATATATGATTAAATTATAAATCATTACTCAATACTTTTATTTTAATACTTCCACTGCTCGACGCATACGTCGGATAGTTTCTTCTTTTCCTAAAACAGCTGAAATATCAAACATATGAGGTCCCTTACCTTCACCGACCAAAGTAAGACGGAAAGCATTCATGATATTACCTAAATGATAACCTTTATCTTCAATCCATTTCATCACGACTTCCTCCTGATGAGCTAAAGAGAAATCATCCAATGAGGCCAATAAGTCAGCCAATTCTGTCATACGCTCTGCAGAATCTTCTTTCCAGCGTTTCTTAACGGTTTTTTCATCATACGATTCAGGAGCTACAAAGAAGAATTTGCAAGTTTCCCACAATTCTTTCACAAAACTTACACGCCCCTTCATCAAGCCAACAACAGTTACAACCGTTTCCATAGGAGCTTCAACTCCATGCTCTTTCAAAATTGGCATAAACAAGCTAGCAATTTCTTCATCGCTCTTCAGCAAGATATATTCATGATTGAACCATTTGCCTTTTTCATAGTCGAACTTAGCACCAGCCTTACTACAACGGTGCAAATCAAAGAGACGAATCAATTCATCCATTGACATAATTTCCTGGTCATTACCCGGATTCCAACCCAGCAAAGCCAAGAAGTTAATAACTGCTTCTGGCAAATATCCAGACTCACGGTATCCAGAAGAAACTTCACCAGTCTTAGGATCATGCCATTCCAACGGGAATACCGGGAATCCCAAACGGTCACCATCACGCTTGCTCAACTTACCGTTTCCATCCGGTTTCAAAAGCAAAGGAAGATGGGCAAACTCAGGCATTGTGTCTTCCCATCCAAAAGCCCTATACAATAAAACATGCAATGGAGCAGAAGGCAACCATTCTTCACCACGGATAACATGCGAAACTTCCATCAAATGGTCATCTACAATATTTGCAAGGTGGTAAGTAGGAAGCTCATCAGCCGACTTATACAAAACCTTGTCGTCCAATATAGAAGAGTTGATTACTACCTCACCACGAATTATATCATGAACATGTACATCTTCATTCGGCTCAATTTTAAAGCGAACTACATACTGCTGCCCTTCATCAATCAGTCGTTGTACTTCCTCTGCCGGAAGTGTCAACGAGTTGCGCATAGATGTACGTGTTGAAGCATCATACTGGAAGTTAGGAATTTCTTTACGCTTTGCATCCAATTCTTCCGGTGTATCAAAAGCAATATAAGCCTTTCCATTATCCAACAGGACCTTTACGTATTTCTTATAAATATCACGGCGTTCTGACTGACGATACGGGCCATAATTACCCCCGAAGCTGACACCTTCATCAAAATGAATGCCCAACCATTTGAAAGACTCAATGATATATTCTTCTGCACCGGGAACAAAACGATTAGAATCCGTATCTTCAATACGGAAAATCAGCTCACCGCCATGCTGACGGGCAAACAAATAATTATACAAGGCAGTACGAACACCACCGATATGTAATGCGCCCGTAGGGCTAGGAGCAAAACGAACTCTTACTTTTCTTTCTGACATAGCTGTTAATGTATAAATTGCGCTGCAAAATTAATCTATTTTTCCTGTTTTTTTCGTATTTTCGGCCAAAATATATAACGATATGAAAACTTATCACACGTATAGCCGGTTTATTAACAAAAGATTATGGTTTAAATGTGCCATTTTTCTCCTGACCGTAGGAATCATTGTATCCTTTTTACCTAATGAGGGAAAATTCAATTATCAATTCGATATCAACAAACCATGGAAATACGGTCTGTTACAAGCATCATTCGATTTTCCCATATACAAAAGCGATGAACAGGTGCAAAAGGAACAGGATAGTATTATGGCCGAATATAAGCCTTATTATAAGCTCGACAAAAAGGTAGAAAAGCAGATGCTGGCTAAATTCAAAAATGATTATGACACCAAGTACAAGCATTTTCTTCCCTACACAAATTTCTGCAAATATGTAGAAAACCTATTAAAGGATCAATACGAAAAAGGTATTATGGAGGGTGGAGTAATCGAACAATTATTAAAAGACAGCATCCAATATATTCAGGTTGTAAATGATGCCTTATCCACTCAAACTTCTATAAAAGATTTGCATTCTGTAAAAGGAGCTTACGAAGAAATCATGAGCACAGATACTGCTGTATTCAACAGGGTATTGTTGCAAAAATGCAATCTTAACGAATATATTACCCCAAATTTAATTTATGATAGCGAGAAATCAGAAGCTGCAAAAGAAGATTTATTATCCGGACTATCCTGGGCCAGCGGGCTGGTCATGAACGGACAAAAAATCATAGACCGTGGAGAAATAGTAGACGAACGGACTTTTAATATACTTACATCACTTCAAAAAGAATGGGAAACGCGTAATGAAGCTGCCAGCGAAAAAAGGCTTGCAACATTAGGCCAGCTTCTTTTTGTAAGTATCATTGTAGGATGTTTCATGATTTTTCTTGGTATGTTCCGGAAGAATTATTTTGAGGATTATAGTAGCATGACTTTACTGTTTGCTCTTATCACCTTATTTTCTGCTTTGTCATCCATTATGGTACAACAAGCTTTTACAAGCATCTATATCATTCCCTTTGCTATGGTCCCCATTATCGTAAGCATTTTCCTTGACTCAAGAACTGCTTTCATGACCCATATCAGTATCGTACTTCTGAGTTCACTTCCGTTAAGAAGTCCTCATGAATTCATATTAATTCAGATTATAGCCGGAATGGCAGCCATATACAGTCTTCGTGAACTTTCACAACGTTCACAGTTATTGCGGAGTGCTGTAATTGTCTTTCTGGCATATTCCTTACTTTATTTTGCATTAGACCTTAGCCATGTAGAAGAGCTCAAGCAACTTAACAGATATATGTACCTGTTCTTCTTTATAAACGGTATTCTTTTATTGTTCATTTATCCGTTGTTATTTATTTTAGAGAAGATGTTTGGCTTTACCTCCAATGTAACATTGGTAGAGTTATCCAATATAAATAACAAGTTACTCCGAGAAATGTCCGAGATTGCTCCAGGAACCTTCCAACATTCACTCCAATTAGCAAATCTGACCGCTGCCGCTGCAAATAAAATCGGAGCAAACAGCCAGTTGGTACGTACCGGAGCTTTGTACCATGATATCGGAAAAATGCAGAACCCTGCATTCTTCACCGAAAATCAGTCAGGCATAAACCCACATGAAAAGCTAAGCTATAAACAAAGTGCTCAGATTGTAATCAGCCATATTACAGATGGATTAAAGCTGGCAGATAAAAATAATCTTCCAAGGGTAATCCGTGACTTTATCAATACACACCATGGATCAGGCCTTACCAAATATTTTTATATTTCTTATCAAAATGAGCATCCCGATGAAGAGGTTGACAAAGAGGATTTCCGCTATCCCGGTCCCAACCCCTTCACTAAAGAGCAGGCCATTTTGATGATGGCCGATTCTGTAGAAGCAGCCTCAAGAAGCCTGCCTGAATATACCGAAGAAAGCATCTCGGCACTTGTAGAAAAGATTATCGAGAGCCAAGTTCAGGAAGGTTATTTTAAAGAATGCCCGATTACATTTCTGGATATAGCTAAAGTCAAGGCTGTATTCAAGGAAAAGTTGAAAACGATGTATCACACCCGTGTCAGCTATCCTGAGCTCAAGAAATAAACACTCCTCTACTGTTCTGAAGGAAATGATGCCAACAAACCATCACAAGCATCCTCCAGAATATCCAGGACATTTTCAAAACCTTGTGCCCCTCCATAATATGGATCGGGCACATGGTCAGCTATTTTTATACGGCAATAGTTAGTCAACCGTTCTATCTTTGCCAACGATTCCACATCAGGAGCCAACTCTTTCAACCCGTCAATATTTTGATCATCCATGGCCAAAATATAATCAAACTTATAGAAATCCTCTGCACATACCGGTCTGGAACGATGTACGAGCTGATATCCCCGACGAGCTGCATGCATCCGCATTCTACTGTCCGGCAATTCTCCACGATGATAACTACTCAAACCAGCCGAATCCAATTCAAACTCCTCACTTCGACCTGCATTCGCGACTTTTACCCTCATAATTTCTTCTGCAGAAGAAGACCTGCATATATTTCCCAAGCAGACAAACAAAATTTTCTTTTTCATAATTCTCTTAAATATTCAGATAAGTTCTAAACTTCTCTACCGATACATTCATAATCAATTCTTCAGGGAATTCCGTTTCAGCCAACAAATCCCATACGTAATCATAGACCGCAATATCAAATGAAATATGGGCATCACTACCTAAAATTACAGGAACACTGTATTGCTTACAAAGCCGCAAAATTTCAAGATTGTTTTTACGAGCATGCACTTTATTACGGGTAGGCCGCAACGAACTGTTATTTATTTCCAGCAATGTGTGATGCTCCTTGGAAGCTCGTACAATAGGTTCAAAATCAAGCTCAGCTGTTCCGTCTCCCGGATGGCTAATGATGTTTATATATGGATTTGCTATCACATTAATCATTCCTTGCGTGTTCTCTGCACAAGTTCCCGGACTATAACACAAAGAATGGATTCCTGCTATCCGGATATCCAGCATACGAAGCATAGCCTCATCCATATCAATATTCCCTGCAGTGTCCAATATATTAATTTCAGCTCCCAACAGTAAATCTACACCATACATTCTACGAGGTACTACATGAAGATTTCGGAAATAAATAGGGTCACATGCTCCGGGAATACCCGAAGAATGTTCAGTTATACCATACAGCTTCAAACCTTTTTCAGAAGCTGCCTTTACCATTTCTTGCAATGTACTGAATGCATGCCCACTGGCAATTGTATGAGTATGCACATCCAATTCTATATTCATGATACAGACAGATTATATTTTTTATATTAACAAATTTACTTTCTCAATATGGGTCAACATCATAATAAACAACCAAGGAACGAAAACGTTCATCTTCCAATATACAGCGCTGAACATCGGATAAGTAGCTCCGTACCTTTTTAAGAGAAACCTCCAGTTCCACCTTCACTACTATTTTTTTTATAAAAAGCGTCTGTATACGTCCTACAACAGGTTTATCCGGGCCTAATATACGAGGCCCCAAACCTTTCCGCAACAACTCTGCCATTCTATCGGCAGCTTCATCAGCAACTTCCTGCTTACGGTGTTTCAGATAGACATAAATCAACCTATAAAAAGGCGGATAATGAAAAATCCGACGTTCTTCCAACTGTTCCTGATACATACCTTCATAATCATGGTTCATCACCTGATGAATAACAGGAAGATCGGGTGATTTGGTTTGAAGAACAACCAGTCCCTTTCCATTCTTGCGGCCTGCACGACCTGCCACCTGTGCCATCAACTGGTAAGCCCGCTCATACGAACGAAAATCAGGATAACTCAACATCGAGTCAGCATTAAGAATACCAACTACACGTACCCTATCAAAGTCCAGCCCTTTAGAAACCATTTGTGTTCCAATCAGAATAGAAGTCTTGCCCTCCTCAAAATCTGCAATAATCCTTTCGTAAGCAGTGCGTGTACGCGTTGTGTCTAAATCCATACGCGCAACCGTTGCTTCAGGAAACAATGTATATACGTCTTCTTCTATTTTTTCAGTACCAAAGCCCCTGTTCAGCATCTCCACACCTCCGCATGCCGGACAGGCAGCAGGTATCTGATACGTATAACCACAATAATGACAAGTCAGCTGATGCAGTCCTTTGTGATAGGTTAGACTGACATCACAATTTTTACATTTTGGAACCCAGCCACAAGTTCTACACTCAATCATCGGCGCAAACCCTCTTCGGTTCTGGAATAAAATAACCTGCTCATGATTAGACAGCGCTTTTCTAATTTCCTCTACCAATAACGGAGAGAACTGTGCATGCATCCGCTTTTTCCGATATAATTCCTTAATATCGACCAACTCAATATGTGGTAATTGTACAGACTGATAGCGTTCGGTAAGCTTTACAAGACCATATTTTCCGTTCAATGCATTGTAATATGTTTCGACAGATGGAGTAGCTGTCCCCAACAAAGTTTTGGCTCCATAAAATGAAGCCAACATTAAAGCCGTACTGCGGGCATGATAACGCGGAGCTGGATCCATTTGTTTATAGGTAGTTTCATGCTCCTCATCTATAATAACCAACCCCAGTCTTTGGAAAGGCAAAAAAACAGACGAACGTACTCCCAATATAATATCGTAACTGTGCTCGGACAACTGTTTTCTCCATATTTCCACCCGCTCTGCATCAGGAAACTTAGAATGATAGATACCCAGACGACTCCCAAACACACGTTTTAAACGCTCTGTAATCTGTGTCGTCAAAGCAATTTCAGGAAGCAAGTACAAAACCTGCTTTCCTGCTTTCAGCACTTGCTGAATAAGATGAATATAAATTTCAGTCTTACCACTTGCCGTAACCCCATGAAGCAAACAGGTATTTTGCGCATGAAAAGTAGAAAGGACCTGCATAAAGGCTTGCTGCTGATGAGGGCTTAAAGGTTGAACAGCCTGTTGCGCTGTTTCTTCCTTTGCCAAACGGCCCACTTCGAACGCATACGTTGTAAAGATATGCTTATCAACCAAAGCTGAAAAAACAGCAGATGAACAACCCGACTGTTCCAATAAGACTTTCTTGCTTACTTCTTTTAGAAAAACTCCCTGTTGTAAAAAGCCAGATAGTTCTACATATTTCATTAACAAGGATAATTGTTTAGGGGCTTTGGACAATTCATCAAATAAACGATGCAATTGGGTTTCCGAGCTGTACTCTTCACCTAGCTTCACACGAAGTTCTGTACGGGGTTTATAGCTCTGCTTAAGTTCTTCCTTAACTTGAACTGCACCTTTGTCCAATAAAGATTTTACAAGAGAAAGTATATTTTTATATCCAGTTTCTTTTTCCAGCTGCGTAACGCATTGTTCTGCTTCTTTTGCAAGTAAGGTCAGAATTTTCTGTTCACGGTCCGTTAAAGAAGACACAGCCTCAAATAGTGGATTTAGTACCACAACAGTTTCACTTTCCAGTTTCAGTCCTGAAGGAAGAGCTGCTTTATAAACATCACCTAGCGTACAAAGATAATAGTCTGCAATCCATTCCCACAAGGCCAATTGTCTAGAGAGCAACACTGGTGAAGCATCAAGTACCTCCGTCACCTCTTTCGTCTCATAAGCCTCGGGAGCCACATAGTGTACTTTCTTGACAATACCTGTATAAAATTTCTTCCGCCCGAAAGGTACCACCACACGGTATCCCTCGGCCACCTTATCGGCCAATTCATCCGGAAGTGAATAAGTATAAGTGCCAACAACCGGTACAGGAACAATGACATCTACATATTTCTTCATGATGCAAAGGTACAAAAAAAGGAGGCTTCTATAATAAAAGCCTCCTAAAGTTCTTTATCCTTCACTAATTAAAAAAGATAAGCCAATGAAATCTGCCAAGTGTTATTGCGAATCTTTTCGCCAGCGAATTCTTTAAACTCATCATTGCCGATAATTGACGCAACACGGCTCAATCCAAAATTATAGTTCACGCCAATTTGCAGATGACGAATCAACTTAACACCTGCTCCAACATTAAATGTTGTATTATTTTTCTTAAACTCATAGAGGTCCTGAATAATGCGATTACCTACATTAAAGCCAAACTGAGGACCTGCTGCCACATAGACACCCGCTGTACTTCCCAAACCAAATGTCCACTTCACATTGATAGGAATTTCCACTGTCTTCAATGTTGAATTAGCTTCTCCATCTGCATCAGAAACTGCAACTCCAGACTGATTATATAATGCAGCAACATCAAAGCCCAATCCAACAACAGGAACCGTAAATTCAGCCATCGGACCGATAAAAAAACCTGTCTGGTTATCACTCTTCAATATATCCTTTGATACACTGACCTTCGAGATGTTCAATCCACCTTTAACACCAAACTTCAATTGAGCATTGGCCGGTATGGTTATCAGCAACAATGCCATGACCATTAATGCACTAAAAAATCTCTTCATAAATTCTTATTTTATAATCTATTTACCTGCAAATAT
>USQO01000082.1 GCA_900556845.1 uncultured Bacteroides sp.
TTTTTATGCTAAGTCATTCTAAGTTTCTATTAGCAGCATTAGCGCCAGCAGTAGCTATTTGCGCAAATGCACAGGTTACGACTTCTGCCGTGAGCGGTAAAGTCATGGACGAAACCAAGCAGCCTGTTATTGGTGCAACAGTGGTTGCTATCCATGAACCATCAGGAACTCTTTATGGTGCTGTAACTAACATTGACGGTCGATATACCATCCAGGGTATGCGTACCGGAGGACCTTACAAGATCGAAGTTTCGTATGTAGGATACTCTAAGGCTACTTACACCGACTTGTATCTTGAACTGGGTAACACACTTGCTCTGAATGTAAATCTGAAACCTAGCACAGAGTTACTGGATGAAGTAGTGGTAGTAGCTGATGCGAAGGCTAATGCAGGTGCCGCACACAACTTTACAACAGGAAAGATCAACAACACTCCTACTGTTGACCGTAATGTGTACGACATTGTAAAGAACATGCCTATGGCTATGACTTCGAAGAATGGAGGTATTACTTTTGCCGGCTCGAACAACCGTTACAACAGCTTCCAGATTGACGGTACTGTAAGTAACGACGTGTTTGGTCTGGCTGCATCGGGAACAAACGGCGGACAGACAGGTGCCAACCCTATCTCTATGGATGCTATTCAGGAAATCCAGGTAGTTGTGGCTCCGTTTGACGTACGCCAGAGCGGATTTACCGGCGGTGGTATCAACGCGATTACCAAACAGGGTACCAATACTACTCACGGATCGGCTTATACTTATTTCAACAACCACAACATGTATGGCAAATACAGTGCTGTGCGCGATTACGAAAAATCTCCGCTTACACAGCAGTATACCCGTACTTTTGGTGGAACATTGGGTGGTGCCATCGTAAAAGATAAATTGTTCTACTTCGTAAGTGCTGAGTCTAAAAAGGAATCTTATCCGTCAAGCGTATATCCGGGATATACAAGCGAATATATTACTCCGGACGTAGCGGCTCAGATTGCTAACCAATATAAAAAGCTGACTGGTTTCGACGAAGCTTACGGACAGCGTAATGTAGACCAGAAATCATTCGGCCTTTTGGCACGTATCGACTGGAACATCAACAAAGACCACAAACTGGCTTTGCGCTACCAGCATAACGATTCATACGATGATAATTATAGCCCTGGAACTTATTCTTACGTATTCAACAACAGTGGCTACCGTATGAATAACAAGACAAACTCTATCGTAGCCGAGTTGAACTCTCACCTGGGACAGAACCTTTACAACGAATTCCGTGCTTCGGCAAGCTTCATCCGCGACCACCGCGACGTAGCTTATCAGGGACCTACAGTACAGATCAGCAACATTCTGGGAGGTGACGGCAGCACTAAGATTACAGGTAATATCGGTACAGAATACTCTTCTGGTGCTAATACACTTGATCAGGACATCTATACTTTCGAAGACAACTTGTCTTGGTACCTGGGTAACCATACGCTGACTTTCGGTACTCATAACGAAATCTACAAGATGAAAAACTTGTTCATCCAGGCTGTAAACGGTTCTTGGTATTATGACTCATTGGAAGACTTCATGAACGACCGTCCGTATAAGTACCAATACAAATATACTGACCCTGAACTGACTGGCGGTGACTACCGATATGCTCCCACTATGAAAGCAGGTCAGTTTGGCTTCTACGTTCAGGATAAATGGGATGCAACAACCAATTTCAACTTGACTTACGGTTTACGTATTGATATCCCGACATTGTTCAATGATCCGACAACCAATGCTGAATTTAACAAATATGCTGCAGAACAGGGATTTGATGCACGCGTAGGCGTTATGCCAAGTGCAAAAGTAATGTTCTCTCCGCGTGTTGGTTTCCGCTGGTATCTGAACGAATCACACAACACATTGCTGCGTGGTGGTCTGGGTATCTTTACCGGACGTGTTCCGTTCGTATGGCTGTCTAATGCATACAACAACACCGGTATGGAAAGCAAGGGAACAACCATCAATCCTAAAGATGAAGATGGTAACGATACCAAAACTGCACCTTCATTGGGACAATGGGCTAAAGACCCTGTAGGAGCCATGAACTCTATGCCTGGTTCGGCTGCATCTCCTGATATCGTAACCGTATCGAAAGACTTCAAATATCCGCAGGTATTGCGTGCAAATCTGGCTTTGGAACAGCGTCTGCCAGGTGATGTCAAGATGACTTTGGAAGGTATCTACTCGAAGACTATGAATAATGTATTCTTCGAAAATCTGGCACTGACCAACAATGGTGAAAAAGTATATGCCGTTCCTGGTGTAGAAGCATCGGCTGCTCCATACTATACCAAAGCAAAGAGCGACTATTACAGCATTGTAAACTTAAGAAATACCAACAAAGGTTATACTTATGCGTTGTCTGCTTTGCTGGAAAAAACCTTTAACTTTGGTTTGAGCTTATCTGGTTCTTATACATTCGGACATGCAAAATCTGTAAACGACGGTACCAGCTCTGTAGCATACTCTAACTGGAAGTACAACTACTCTGTAGATACTAACTCTGAAAATGAATTAGGTTTCTCTAAATTCGATATTCCTCACAGAGTAATGCTTCAGGCATCGTATACTTCACCTAAATACTGGAATGGATGGACCAGCACTACTATTGCGGTAATCTATAACGGTTATTCTGGTGGCCGATACAGCTTGACTATGAACGAAAGTTCTGACTTCAACGGCGACGGTCAGAAAGGTAACTCATTGCTCTATATCCCAACTGACGCCGAATTGGCTAACATGAACTTCGTAGACGTAACTGATAAAAAAGGTAACGTGACTATGACTGCAGAAGAAAACCGCCAGGCATTCAAACAGTGGATTGAAAACGACAGCTATGCTAAGAACCACCGTGGACAGTATGCAGAACGTAACTCTAACCTGAGTCCTTGGGAACATCAGATTGACTTGCACCTTGCACAGACTATCTACAACATTGAAGGCGCAGGCAAATTGGAATTCACATTCGATATCTTGAACTTTGCCAACATGCTGAACAAGAAGTGGGGAGCTAACTACAGCTCGGCTTATAACTTGTCACCGCTGAGTGTTACAGCATTGCAGAAGGATGCTAACGGTAACAGAACTCCAAGTTACACTTACAATAAAGCAGAAATCAGCAAGAGTGATATCAGCTCACGCTGGCATGCTCAGGTGGGTGTTCGTCTGACTTTCTAATGAGAAAGAAACAAATCTAATAATTACTATAAATAAAGGTGTGCATTCTTCTGTACACCTTTATTTGTTTCAAGAAATTGCACTGCTTATGAAAAAAATATTTGCCCTGATATGTTGCTTTATGCTCGTATCTCAGTATATATTAGGCGGCGAAAAACATTACACAGTCATTGTCTCACTCGACGGATTCCGTTGGGATTACCCGAAGATGTATGATACTCCTTTCCTCGACCAGATGGAGCGAGAAGGTGTGAAGGCTATGATGCAGCCTTCTTTCCCATCGAAAACATTCCCTAACCACTATACGCTGGCTACCGGACTGGTTCCCGACCATCATGGCATTGTGGCCAATTCTTTCTGGGACCCGGTGAAGAAAGTGCGCTACAGCATGGGAAATCCGGAAACCAGAAACGATCCTTATTTTTATGGCGGTGAACCAATCTGGATTACGGCTCAAAAGCAGGGAGTGAAAACCGGAAACATTTACTGGGTAGGCTCGGACATTGCCGTGAAAGGACAGCATCCTACTTATTACAAGGTATACGATGATACACCGCGCCTGACGTATGCAGAGCGCATTGCACATACGGTAGAATTGCTCAAAAAGCCGGAAGACGAGCGCCCGCAACTGATTATGCTCTACATAGAAGAACCTGACTCGCACGGACATACGTACAGTCCTCACAGCAAGGAAACACGCCGGTGCATCAGCGAGCTGGATGCATTGATGCATCAGTTATGGCTGGGTTTACAACAATTGCCTTTCAGCGAGGACATCAACCTGATTGTTACATCCGACCACGGAATGGCAACCATTGCCCCAGAACGGTGCGTTTCTATCACAAAGCATCTTAAAAAGGAATGGTATACACTGATAGACGGTGATTTGCCGGCTCAAATCTATACGCCGGCTGCCTATCGGGACTCTGTCTATAATGCCATTAAGGATTTGGACCATATCAAGGTTTGGAAAAGAGAAGACATTCCTGCTTACCTGAATTACGGGAGCAGCAACAAGGTGGGCGATGTCATAGCATTGCCCGATTTGGGATGGCTGGTAACCGATACTCCTTCCCGCTCGAAGGGTGCACACGGTTTCGACCCTACCTACGATGATATGCATGTGATTTTCCGTGCTGTAGGCCCCGATTTCAAGAAGGGTTACGTAGCTCCTAATTTCAAGAATGTATGTATTTATCCGCTCCTTGCGTATTTATTAGATATACAACCGGAGCAGACAGACGGCAATCTGGATGACGTAAAAAATATGCTGACCCGCTAAAAGGGCCAGCATATTTACTTTTTCTAAAACGCATTTACGATGTTAAAACGAAGTGGTTCTTCATTCTAATTTTATCACAAACGAATGTCTTTTTCCTGCATTGACAGTACCTCCCTTGCTCCAATAACGGTAATTTTTTGAGTCGGCTATTTCTGTGACCACAAACATCAGCTCCCGCTGTCTTTTCCCCTCGAACCAGTCTTTTGCCTCGAGCAGGAAAGAAGCCGTTCCGCTTTTATCGGTAGTCTTCAACAGCTGTGGCTCGGCCAGAATATCCTTCCCAAAAGTTGCATAGCTTTTTTCATCGTACATCTTCACTACAGCTCCACTTACCAGCTTTCCCTCGGCATTAACGACCTTTACTTTTATTAAAGTATCCGATATCTGCTCCAGTGGAGAATCGTCTTTGGAACATGCTGTAAAAACCAGCATCAAGCCTAAAAATACAAGACACAAATCATTTAATTTCAATCTCATGTTGGTTTGTTTTAAGTTGCTAAATCATTCTGCTGCAAAATTATGAGATTGCGTTATACTATCCCAACTTTGTCCATGTACATCGACAATTTATAATTATCGGATTATCAAGATATTATAAAAACAAGTAATGTACATATACCCCCAAAAAGCAGAGCTGTAAACAAAAGCCTCATCCAAAAGCTCTCGTTTACAGCTCTGCTCACTGTATCACAAAAAGAGGATTAATCTTCCATCAGTTTACGATAGCGAACACGCTTAGGCTCTACATTGCCCAGACGTTTCATCTTGTTTTCTTCGTATTCTGTGTACGAACCTTCGAAATAGAATACTTCGCTGTTTCCCTCAAAAGCCAAAATGTGCGTACAAATTCTGTCCAGGAACCAACGGTCGTGGCTGATAACTACAGCACATCCTGCAAAGTCTTCCAAACCTTCTTCCAGCGCACGCAGTGTATTTACGTCGATATCATTGGTAGGCTCATCCAGCAACAGTACGTTGCCCTCTTCCTTCAAAGCCATAGCCAGATGCAAACGGTTGCGCTCACCACCCGAAAGCATGCCACACAGTTTTTCCTGGTCGGCACCCGAGAAGTTGAAACGGCTCAAGTATGCACGGGCATTCACATCACGATTTCCCATACGGATAAGGTCGTTTCCACCGCTGATTACCTGATAAACGGTCTTGTTCGGGTCAATATCCTTATGTTGCTGGTCAACGTATGCCACTTTTACAGTTTCTCCAACTTCAAATTCACCGCTATCTGGTGTTTCCAAACCCATAATCAGACGGAACAAAGTGGTTTTACCGGCACCGTTAGGACCGATAACACCTACGATTCCGTTAGGAGGCAACATGAAGTTCAGATTGTCAAACAGCAACTTGTCTCCATAAGCTTTTGCCACCTGCTTGGCCTCGATAACCTTGTTACCCAGACGCGGACCATTCGGGATAAAGATTTCCAGTTTTTCTTCTTTTTCCTTCACATCTTCGTTGAGCAATTTATCGTATGAGTTCAAACGAGCCTTACCCTTAGCCTGACGAGCTTTAGGAGCCATTCGTACCCATTCCAACTCACGTTCCAAGGTTTTACGACGCTTGCTGGCGGTCTTTTCTTCCATTTCCATACGTTTAGTCTTCTGCTCCAGCCAGCTAGAGTAGTTACCTTTCCAAGGAATACCTTCGCCACGGTCCAGTTCAAGAATCCATCCTGCTACGTGATCCAGGAAGTAACGGTCGTGAGTAACGGCAATCACTGTACCCTCGTATTGCTGGAGATGTTGTTCCAACCAGTCAATACTTTCAGCATCCAAGTGGTTGGTCGGCTCGTCCAGAAGCAAGATGTCCGGTTTCTGCAGCAGCAAACGGCACAAAGCCACACGGCGGCGCTCACCTCCAGAAAGATTCTTCACTGACTGATCTTCGGGCGGACAACGCAACGCGTCCATGGCACGCTCCAGCTTGCTGTCCAGATTCCAAGCATCGGTAGCATCTATAATATCCTGCAATTCTGCCTGGCGTGCAAACAAAGCATCCATTTTTTCAGGATCTTCATAATACTCGGGCAGGCCAAACTTGTTATTGATTTCTTCGTATTCGGCCAAAGTGTCAACTACATTCTGAACACCTTCCATCACCACTTCCTTGACGGTCTTGGTTTCGTCAAGGTAGGGTTCTTGAGCCAAATAACCTATTGAATAACCCGGGGAAAACACGACTTCGCCCTGGTAGTTTTTTTCCAGACCGGCGATAATCTTCATCAGCGTTGATTTTCCGGAACCATTCAAACCTATGATACCAATTTTGGCACCATAAAAGAACGAAAGATAAATATCCTTCAACACTTGCTTGTTGTTTTGGAATGATTTGCTCACTCCTACCATTGAAAAGATAATTTTTTTATCGTCTGCCATACATCAATATTTAATAGTTAAATTATCTGCTTCTCATTTTTTTCAGAAAATACGGAATGGTATAAAACTCATAAAAAAGCAGGCCAGCCAATGCCACAATCATCAATAGGGCATAGATATTTCCAGTGTAATAAACCGAACAAACAAAACCGGCCATCACTCCTATTTCGAAAAACAATTCATGCGTATGATAGGCTGTACCCCGTTCGCAATGCAGCGGAAGCTTTACCATCATCAGTAAAAAATGAGATAAAGGACTGCCGGAACCAAGTCCTATCAAAAATGCCGCAACCAGACGGATGTATAAATCTGCCGCACCGGTATACTGCAATAGCAATAAACCCGCTACAATGGATATCACCCCCGACAGCACTGCTAACCGTGGAGTAAACCATCCCAGCAGAAACGAACGGACAAGTACATATACAAGCCATCCTACTGCCATGCAAATATAAAAAAATCCGTCATATCTATATCCTATAAGTGCCCCTAAAATAAAAGGAATCATCAACATATTCAGAGCCGGCAGGAAAGTTCGCGGTAACAGGAACCTGTCTAGCGAAAGCAAAGGCAGACCTAAAGGTGCCCGAAAACAGACCTCTACCATAGACACTAAAATAATGGAGACCAGAGACAGCGCTGCTGACAGATATAAAAACATGTCCATCCCAATAAACGGCTCCAAAAGAAAAGCTGATGCTACCCCAATCAGCATGCCTAAACGTGCAGCCCATGTGTAAACGACATTGGCCGGTGTCCGTCTGCAGGAGGTCGTAACATCAATGACCAGCGTACTCCCTGTAGCCATAACAGCCGTTGCAAAACAGATGCCTTGTCCGATACGCAAAAGCAATATTCCGTAGAAAAAGGCAATATACGGATAAAGGAGTGACAAAGCTCCCATAATCAGCATACTGATACGGAAGACACTTTGCCGCCTGAACCTGTCGACCAGATAACTGTTGAATGCTCCTGGCAGAAACATAGCTGCTGCATAAAGAGCAGTAACGAAATACGCCTGCGGCTTTGCCAGCTCCCAATTAGCAATCAGCCATTGAGGGAATACCGGTATCAATAGATAAACAGAACAATAAAGTAATAAATTTGCAAATAAAAGTAACCCCATATTATGGGTAAGCAATTTTTTCTTACCCGATGAATTAAAATAATCCATTGTTTCACATTTTGGTCCATAAAAAAATGAGAGCTGAAACAACATCCAGCTCTCAATATAGTTATAAATCAATATTGCTCGGATTGGTTAGGAAAATCAGCCGACTTAACATCTTGGATATACTGGCCTACCGCCGAAGTTATCACGCTGTGCAAATCTGCATATTTACGCAAAAACTTAGGACTGAAGCCCTGCGTCATACCCAGCATATCAGTTACAACCAAAACCTGTCCGTCCACTTCACCTCCTGCACCGATACCTATTACAGGTATTTCTACAGTCTTGGCCACCTTAGCAGCTAAAGCAGCAGGGATTTTCTCCAAAACAAGTGCAAAACATCCTGCTTCCTGCAAAGCCAGTGCATCACGCATCAGTTTCTCTGCTTCAGCATCCTCTTTTGCACGTACACCGTAAGTACCATATTTATTGATAGACTGTGGCATCAGTCCCAGATGCCCCATTACAGGCACTCCAGCTGCAATGATACGTGTTACGGTTTCAATAATCTCTTCACCACCTTCCATCTTCACGGCATCAGCACCGGTTTCTTTCATGATTCTGATAGCAGCATTAACTCCATCGTAAGGATTTGCCTGATACGTACCAAAAGGCATGTCTACCACGACAAGTGCACGATGCACACCTCTCACCACCGATTGTCCGTGATATATCATCTGATCAAGTGTTATCGGTAAGGTAGTAGAATTACCTGCCATAACATTCGATGCAGAATCTCCTACTAAAATTATATCAATTCCAGCTCCATCAACAAGCTGGGCCATTGTAAAATCATACGAAGTAAGCATTGAAATCTTTTCGCCACTCAACTTCATTTCCTTAATACTATGCGTAGTAACTTTACGCGCGTTTCCAGAAATATATCCTGCCA
>USQO01000083.1 GCA_900556845.1 uncultured Bacteroides sp.
GAGCCTTATCGTCGGCAGCGTCAGATGTGTATAAGAGACAGATATAAATTACAGTACAAATTCTCAAACTAAGAATCGTTTATATATACGATAGGAAAACAACTCTCTCTTCCGCCCGAAGGCTGGCTGGCAAAAAAAAGTAAATACCTTGTCATACATCAAATTTAGTTGTTAATATATTTGCAAAATTACCCGGAACAACTCGGATAAAATATCAGAAAATGACCTGATATTATAAAATTTAAAGCAAAATACATATTACTAGTGCGATATGAAATCTTTAGGCAGTACTCCGAACTGTTTTTTAAAACAGCTTGAAAAATAGGAGGGGGTACTGAACCCTACCATGTAAGAGACTTCCACCACTCCATAGGTTCCTTCTTTCAGTATGGAAGCTGCCTGCTTCAAACGGAAAAGGCGGAGATATTCGTTCGGACTCATATTTAGGATTCCTTTCAATTTCCGGTAAAAGTTGGAACGTCCCATATTCATTGCATCCGCTATATCATCAATTTGCAGGTCCGTATTATCAAGATGGCGTAATACATACTCATTTAACTTGCTAATAAACATCTCATCGGCCTTTGTCTGCGCCATTGCATCTGCTTTGATAAAAGGAAATTCAATAAAGTGACGGCGTAATCTTTCCCGATTACTCAACAGATTTGCTACATTGGCACGAAGATACTCCATAGAAAACGGCTTTTCAATATACGCATCCGCCCCTTCTTCAAGTCCTTCGATTCTTGATTCCAGATTAGTTTTAGCTGTCAATAATATTACAGGAATATGACTATAGTCCAGATTTTGTTTCAGATGCTTGCATAATTCAACCCCGTCCATCAGAGGCATCATAATGTCACTTATTATCAGATCCACAGATTTCTGTTCAAGAACGTCCAACGCCTCGACCCCATTTTCCGCAATCAGTACATGATACAATGAAGACAATTGCCTGAACACAAAAGCAAGCATATCCTTATTATCTTCTACAACCAATATGGAAGCAACCTCTCTTTTATCTTTATCAGAAACTTCACGATCTTCATCATCATACCCAGGTTTCTTATGTTGTTCTTCCGAATCATCCGGAAGTGTCTGGTGTAATATTGGAATGGAAAGAATGAAACGGTTACAATCTAGCTCCCGGTCCATCACCAGCATACCTTGATGCAACTCTGCCAAGTAACGAGCCATAGCTAATCCGATGCCTGTGCCCGAGACAATATCTTTCCCGTCCCGGTATTGGACAAAGGCTTTAAAAATATTTTCACGCATTTCGATAGGGACTATATTCCCATCATTACTCATAGAGATAGTGAACACCTCATTCTTCTCATCAACAGACAAATGGAGATAAACGTATGTCCGGGCATATTTCAATGCATTAGCAAACAGATTACTGAGAATTTTGGTCAAAGCCTCTTTGTCAACAGAAGCCAACAATTCTTCCTCTGGAACTTCTACTTCAAGTTTAATTCCCCTTTGCTTTGCCAAAGTGGTGAAATACTTATAAACAGAGTGGACGATAGTACCGATATTATATTCTTTCGGATTCAATTTAAAACCTTTATTTTCCGCTTTACGGAAATCAAGTAATTGGTTTATCAGGTTCAGTAACCTCTCCACGTTCTGATCCATAATTTCCAATTCCATCCTTACATTTTCGGAGAGTTCCCTATCAGCAAGTACATTCTCCAATGGGCACTTTATCAGTGTTAAAGGAGTACGGATTTCGTGTGCCACATTTGTAAAGAAATCTATCTTAGTGGTGTAGAGTTCCTGCTCCTTTTCCTGTTCGAACTTCTCCATCTCTTTACGCTGCTTTTCAATAGTACGCTTCCTTAAATAAAAGAAGAGGGCGAAAAATGTACCGAGTATCAATAGGATATAAATCAGGTATGCCCATACGGATAAATAAAACGGGGGCAATATCCTGATCCCCAATGTGCGTACATCTGGATTCCATACACCATCACTATTCGCACCTTTCACGCGTAACATGTATGTCCCATAAGGTAAATTGGAATACGTAATAGGGCCCTTACCCGCTGTATGCCATTCGGAATCATACCCTTCCAGTCTATATAGCAGTGTATTCATGCTCGGTGACTGATAACTTATCGCAGCTATCCTGAAGGAGAACGAATTCTGATTTGACTGAAGTTCGATATGGTTTGACAAAGTGATACTTTGTTTCAATGGAGAGCCTTTTTCTCCGACTACCACCTTTTTATTAAAGAGCATAAAATCGGTAATCAAAACAGAGGGTAAAAAATCATTATCAATAAAGGAGGAGGGGGCAAAGGAGATGAAACCGTTAATACAGCCAAAATAAATCCGTCCATTCTTATCCTTATAGCTGGACTGGTAATTAAACTGGTTACTCAGCAACCCATTAGCAACTGTATACACTTTAAAACTGGAATTCTTCGGGTTAAAATGCACCAGCCCTTTATTGGTTGAAACCCAGAACAATCCCTTTTCATCTTCTTCAATCCGATAAATGACGTTGCTTGGCAGACCGATACCGTCATAACGGACAAAGGTGTTGGCGGAAGGCACAAAGCGGCAGAAGCCACCTCCTTGTGTGGTAAACCATAGCTGATTTTGACTGTCTTCAAAAATACTCAGCACCTTATTGGATGGAAGGGTGGACGAGTCTGCTTCCTCATGTACGAAATGTTCCCAACCACCTGTACGGACATTCTTTTTATAGACGCCATCGGCATAAGTTGCCAGCCATAAATTCCCCTGCTTATCCTCCTTTATATAATAAACAAACGTCCACCCAAGTTCGGGGACGCGTTTAAAACGTTCCGTATCTGGGTTGTACCGAAACAATCCTATTGTTGTTCCAAGATACAGATCGCCCGCAGTTATCCGGCAGATAGAAAAGATATCACTTGCAATATTATCATAGTGCTTTACAGCGTATGTCCTCAAATCAATACGCTTCAATCCTTTTGCAAAATTCCCAACCCACAGATAATCTCCGTCCAAATACAATCCGTGAACATTATGATAAATATCCGGATGAATGAACGGTTCGATTTTTCCAGTACTAGGATAATAATGGAAAAGCCCCTTATCTTCTGTACCTATCCAGAGTGTGCCGTCATGGGCGGCACAAAACTCCCGCACCCTTTTTCCCATTTTGTTTGATTCTTTCTGGGGATAGACTTTATCAAAGTAGGTATATTGCCGGGGGTAATAATTCACACCCCCAAAATAAGTCCCTATCCACATTCCGCCTTCACGGTCTTTGAGAATCGAATAGATGGCATTGTCAGAGATTGAATAGGGATCACCGTTGACGTTCTGCAAGTGGATGATTTTTGCCGTGTGCAGATTATAGATATAAAGTCCCGATTCGGTTCCTATCCATAATTCGTCATCTGAATAAAATGCAAGTTCCCTGATATAAATATCACCTCCCAATTCATCCTTGGAAAGAAGGGTACGGATAGTCTTATTAGTTAGGTTCACTTCTTTCAGTCCGAATACAGTTCCCACATACATGCAATTATAGGGTCCGGGGAGCAATTTATAGATGTATTCATCTCTGAAAGACACTTTTGAATCTTCTGGAAAAATCGGAGTTAAAGTTTTAAGCTTGTCTTTTGAATAATACAGATTTCCATCACGTATGTCCAACCAGCAGACATCGTCCGAATCAAAATAGAGTTGGCCGGAAGTTTTAAGGTTCAGAGTACCGGACCCGTCCGACTGATAATTAACCAACTGGCTATCCTGGGGATTGTAATAGAAGATTCCCCGCGTCTGAGTTACAACCCAGATACCTCCTTTCTGGTCCCCAGTTATCAGATTGACCGTACAGTCTATATCTATGTTTGAATTACTTATCAGAGTAAAATGCCTGACCTTTTCCATTTGTGGGCAATAGACATATAGGCCTACGTCTGTCCCAATCCATATTTGCCCAAGATTGTCTTCATACAAAGAAGTGATGAAATTATTGCCCAAGGTTCCGGATTCTTTCATGAAAGTCCGAAAAGAGATACCATCATACCGGTCAAGACCATCCTTCGTCCCAAACCACATAAATCCTTGTTTATCCTGAAGGATGGCATGGACCGTATTCTGGGATAATCCATTATTGATATCAAGTGAACGGAATGCATATTGTCCTTCATTCAGAACGGCAAGGGAATAAAGAGGCATCAAAGAAAGAAGTATTAATATAACTAAAATACGTAGTCTCTGCATTGTCTTAATTGTTAGTTTCATTAATTAACATACAACAGGATATAAGAATATCCTGAAAAGTGGATATCAGAGCTATTTCAACAGTATATTCTCAGTACGTCCCGGTGTCAGCAATTCCCAAAGGGATGCTACCGTCCAACCGGGAGCAAACATGTCATTATAATATCCTTTTCCATTCCTTCCATAATCCCAGTTGGTGTGCTGGATCACTTCCGGATAATAACCAACTTTTATCACTCCACACATATGTCCTTTATAAGGAAGTAACTGGCACATGGAAGTAGAAATGACTTCAGCAAAATCAGAGAAACGAGGTTCATTATACTCTTTGGAAAGCCAACGGAGCACATCGGCAAATTCAAAAATAAATACATCAATATGATTATTCTCCACCGAGACATTTCCCCAGCCGCGAGTTTTCAGACCGATATCACCCAACATCTGCCCGGGAGCAAACGGAACGTCCCAGACGTAATACCAGGACAAGGCAAAATAAGCCGCTTTTCGTGTCAGAGAGGCATAGTGGTTATGTTCCGTACCATTTGTTATCAATGATAAATAGTAAGTTGCCGTAGCGGTATAGAGGGAAGCTTCCTTATCCTCACAGTTTGCATCCAGCGTAGAGGAGAAATAGTCAGCCTTTGATATAAGCTCTTTTTCCAGATATTCCGCAGTACGCCGGGCAGCGGACAGATAGCGTTTGTCCTTAAAATATTTATATCCCATAACCAGAGGTAATGTAGCGGATGGAGTACTTCCTCCACTTCCGTCAACAACTGTAAAGTCATCATGGAATTTACGTGGAAAACTTCCATCTGGATTTTGCAGTTGCAAGAACATATCGAGCATTTTCTTTAAGCGTTGTTCCCAATCAGGATGGTGACGTTTATACTTCTGTTCATAATTCAGATAATGAAACATGGCATAAATTCCTTCCGACTGACGACGTATGCTATGCACTGGGCGTTCTTCTTTCACATCACTATCATTTTCCAGATTTACCCATTCACGCAAATAACCGGTTTCCGTAAAGCCATTTTCTAAGTAACTATCAAATATCTTTTTACTGCTAGCTGCAAGGTCATCACGTCCATTCTCATTGCCAAACTCCCATGCATTGAAAGCGTTTAGAAGTACGCGACCGACAAAACCTATCTCTGCTACATTCATGTTGGCACAGGCTGCCACTTTCATTTCAGGGCTGGAGTAATAGGCAAGAGCTTTGTCCCCAACAAAACTTTCCACAAAATAATTGCTCAGCACTCCTTTTATCTCTTCTGGAGAAAAAGGTATTTTCACAGGTTGGGGACGGTATGTATCATAACAATATTCCCAAGTATGGCAAATAAAATCTGAGTAGTCTGTAGCCTGCCCCTCGATAAATTCCCAGGTCAGGAGTACTGTTTCTCCTTTTTTTAGATATTGGAAAGATGTAACCTCCGGAGCCAGCGTCAACTTACGAATATAGGTTTTAGGAGCTTCTCGGTAAGGAAATCCAAAAGATAGTGTTGATGTTCCGTCATGGCTCTCAAAGCCGGTGAACCCTAGGGACGTTTTGCCCGAGAGGATGATTTCGCCTGTTTGGTGGGTAGCAAGGGCATCCCATTGAAAATCGTCCTTGCGTGCCACAGTCATATAACGTCCATCTTTCTGATTGAAGATACCGGTAAGGGGTGAGCTCAGACGATCCTCACGTACCAGCCAACTCTCTGATATATGAAATGAAGGAGCACCTTTAGGAGAACGTAAATTGCGACTATACCAGAATCCTGGTAGATAAAACATACAGTCATTATGTCGGAAGCCTGTTTTCAACTGTTGTTGATAATTAAAGTACACGTCTTCCAATGCCGTAATACTTACTACCATTACACATTTAACATTGTCACGTTCTATTCTCTCTGTAATGATTAATGGTATTTTTTCTTCAGACTCTAACAGATAGATTCCCTTATCATCAACGGCTCCTTGAAAAGCAAGGGAATAGTTTCGTGATTGATTACCGGGAACCTTCAAGGAGACTTGTGCAGATATTCTTTTATATATATCATTAACAGTCCTAGCATCAATAGTAATAGTACAGATCATCAGGCAACAAAGCATACATCTTAATTTTGTCATATAAATCAGATAATTTAGTTTATTAATATTCTTTTAATTTGCGTTCCAAAATTAGGATATTACGTATACAAAGAATGTGATTTTTTGAGCAATTATTATAAGATTTCAGTAGAATTCATAAGAAACAGCCCATTAAGTATTTATTTTTTAATCCTCTATTAAGATCCCATTACAATATACACTTATATTTTTATTGGGATATTTAATACTACAAATGTAAATGTGTCAGAATGCGGGCACAACCTCAGGTCCCTAGCCTTTGTATTGACGAGACTTCTTTAAGCTGCGGAGAATTATATACTGTTGTCACTAATCGTGCGGGACGTGGTGGCAGAGGTACACTTGTGACCATGATACGTGGCACGAAGTCTGAAGACGTCATAAAGGTGCTTGAAATGATTCATGTCTCCAAGCGCAAGACAGCCAAAGAGGTCACTTTAGATCTTTTGCCGACCATGATGCGGATCGTCTGAACGGCTTTTCCCAATGCCACTATGACAGGTTATCGGTTTCATGTACCTTAATTCCGCAATACTATTGTAAATTAAATCTTTTAAGTAGAGGTTGTGTCAAAACGCTGACACACCTCTTTTAAATGCTATTTAATGCGAAATTACAAAAATACGCATTTAGATGGAGGCAAACTGTTTGCGCCATTGGCTAGGTGACATGCCCGTTTTTTGTTTGAATATACGATAAATCCATGTGTGGGATGAGAAACCGCACTCTGTGGAAATAGCGTCAATGCTATATTCGGGGTTGGCTTTCATCATGCGAACAGCCTCATTAAAACGAATGTCGCTAAGCCAGGTTCTAAAATTGGTGTATTCTGACTGATTGAAGTATTCTGTCAGTTCGTTTTTCTTGTATCCCAACTTGGTAGCTAGCGAATAGATGTTAACTTCATAGTCCTTATAAAATCCCTCTTCACACCATTTCTTGAGGGCTAATTCTATTTCCATCTTTCTATTAGCTGTCAAGATATTTGTGCCATGAGTGTTCTTGCCGTCTTTCATGTCTTCTGCTTCCGTGACTTTTGCTTCTGCGTCATTTTCCTCAGGAATGACTTCTTTGGGTGTGATGTAATAGCCCATAGCAATGAAAGTGTGGACGAAAAAGATGACAGAGAGTAATATCAAGGGACCTATTATATATAATAAGGTATTGAAGAGGATTGCTACAGGAAGGAGTCCAGCAGCAAAGTATAGCAAAATGATGCTGGCTTGCGAATAGCGCACGTATGGAATCAAGTCGATTCCGAAATTCTCCATGAGCTTCTGCTTTCGGGCTTTTGTTTCTTTGCGAATGATAAGAATAAAATATGCCATGCTAGCCACAAAAAGACCGAGCATCACATAGAGCATATTGCCAATGTGTAAACTTTGACTTTTGAACATGCCAATGACGAAAACTATGGCGATGAGTATGTATGCCATCATACCACGTAAACAATACCGTCGCACTTTGTTGCCTGTGCTCTCTATGTTGATTATGGAGAGAGTGATGGCAAATGCCACTGGAGTATAGAACAATATGTTGAATGCTGCGCCCACATCGGCACCTTGTGCACGGAGTCCATGAATCATCTGTAAGAGGTAGTGGACGGAGAAGAATAGCATGGATGCAACGAGAATCCATCTTGATATTTCGTAGCGCCACACCTTCCATCTCACCTGCAAACTTGCCATGGCTAATTGCAATGCTAGCATGGCTGTAATGACGCAACATACAAGTTGTAATATGAATAACGATTTCATAGTATTGTTATTACCTTAATTCCGCAACACTAGGATTTTTAACATAAAGCTCTAAAGCAGCCAAAGGAGAATAAGAGAGGTTGGAACGTAAACAGTTGGGGATGAGTAGATTTGCACAAAGTTGACAAATCGGCATAAAGCAAGCGAGTGAGGAATATTGAAGTAGTTCAGTTACTAAATCGTGAGCCACAGTTACCTATGCAAAGCAGGTAACAATACGGAAAGGCAACTTTGTGCATCAACGGATTTTATTGCGCTGATTCTCAATATTTTGCGTATCAAGGAACGCTTACAAAATGATTATATTTGCACACTCAAAATGTAAGCGTTATGAAAATCGAAAAATTCAAGGTGTTGCTCTACCTAAAAAAGAGCGGAATGGACAAGAATGGAAAAGCTCCCATCATGGGACGCATCACGGTGAACAGGACTATGGCGCAGTTCTCCTGCAAGTTGTCTTGCACTCCATCGCTTTGGAATCCTCGTGCCAGCCGATTGGAGGGCAAGAGATACCCTTTTCCCATTGCTGAGCACGAATCGTGTTCGTATCGATCTCATCACCATCTGCAAGATGCTCGGTCACAAGGATGTGAAGATGACGCAGCGGTATGCGAGAGTGACCCAAAAGAAGC
>USQO01000084.1 GCA_900556845.1 uncultured Bacteroides sp.
GCTCGGAGATGTGTATAAGAGACAGTCAATTATGAACAAAAAGTTTCTAAGTGTGACCCTGTTCAGTGCCTTGATGATAGGTGCGACAGGAACGTTCACGTCTTGTAAGGACTATGATGACGACATCAAGAACTTGCAGGAACAACTGGACAAGAAAGCTTCACTTGAAGAGCTGGCTGCAAAAGTTTCGACTTTGGAGACAGCTGTCAACGATGCTAAAACAGCTGCCAACGAAGCTAAGGACAAGGCTCAGGAAGCTTTGGACAAGGCCGGTTCGGCAGAAGGTGGTGTTTCTGATGACGACTTGAAAGCTCTGAAGAAAGAACTGCAAGACCAAATCGACAAGTTGGCTTCTTTGGACATCGTAAACCAAAAGATTGCGGCTCTGAAAGAAGAATTGAAAGGCGACTTCGTTACAGACGAGAAGCTGAAGGACTTGGCTGCTGAAATTGACAAGGTAAGTGCTGAGGTGATGTCCCTGATTGGTCATCGTCTGACCAGCCTGGCCGTAATCCCTACCAGCCACATCAACGGTATTGCCGCCATCACGCTGACTACCCTGCAATATACCCCGCAGAAGTATCAGGCTATGGCTAAGCATACAACTCAAGACCACACTACGACTCCGGTTTTGGACCACGTAAATGCTGCTGCTACAGCTAACTCCATTTCTACAGATTACAACGAGGCTTATTTCCATGTAAGCCCCAGCGTAGGTGTCCGTACTTCAGATATTGAATTGCCCTCATTTGATTGCATCACATCTGAAAATATTATGACCAAGGCTACCGGTGCTGATATTAAGACTAACAGCCCGATTCAACCGGTTAAGTACGACATCAATAAGGACGTGCTGACAGTAAAATTCAAAAAGACAGTCAAGGGTTCTATCGCTGCAACGACTGCCGGCGACAAGGAAAAGTTCTACATGGCATCTTTGAAAGCTCCTATCGCTGCTGAAAACTATACAGCTGCTGAAAAGAAAGCTTTTGACGAACAAGGTACTAAGGTGTATGTGAACTCTGAATATGTACGTCTGCACGAAGAGGTTAAGGTTCCGTATCTGGTTAATAGCAAAACTGACTTTAGCAAAACTATGACCGGTAAGTTTGCCGATGAAATCCAGAACGACGGCAAAGAAGACTTCTATGTACACTATCATGACTCTGTATGCGTATACGAATCTAAAGCCAACGAATATGTAGACTTTAAGCAACCTTATAACGAGCCGCTTGATTTGAAGAAATTGGTGAAGGTTTGTGTTACAGACGCTAAAGATGCTAAAACTAACCACGCTAACCATGCAAATCTGGCAAACTACAAGGATTATGGTCTGACATTCCGTTTCTACATCCCTACTGCTCCTTATAACACATTGGGTGGCGTAGATGGTAACACCAACAAGACAGACCAGCAGAAATTTGCCAAGCTGGATTCTCACGAAAACGGTATCATGTCTTCCAAGGTTTACACTGTCGAAGGTACTTCTGCAACAGCTGTAGGTCGTGA
The DNA here is from genome assembly GCA_900556845.1 of uncultured Bacteroides sp. Classification (GTDB taxonomy): domain Bacteria; phylum Bacteroidota; class Bacteroidia; order Bacteroidales; family Bacteroidaceae; genus Phocaeicola. The sequence goes on from USQO01000084.1 coordinate 1,510, forward strand.
GCCTATCGTTCGCGTGGAACTGGTGGATACAGTAAACAATGCTTTGGTTGCCATGCGTTACCTGAAAGTGAAATGGGTGAAAGAAGCTGGCGAGAGAGAGTTGTCTCATGCTTTTGCTGATTCTATCTATTACTGCAGCAACTACACCGGTCGTATCGGTACTCAGGAAATGAATGAGGACATCTACGACAAGGCTAAAGAAGGTGGTATGACCAAGCAGGAATTCCACGCCGTTTATACTCAATTTGATGGTACAAAGGGTGCCGGCGAAGGTACGGCTTCTGTGATTGCCAACTCTGAAGCTGGTGTAGAATCTTACAACATCATCTGGACACTGACTCATGCAGACATCGTTAAGAAGTATCCGAACTGGAACAACCAGGAAAAGATGAGCTTCAGCAAGGTTTGCTACTACTCCGATCCTACAGGTGCATATCCTACATTGAAGATTACTTTGACACGTACTATCTACAAGCCGGTATTCAACCTCTGGGGTTACGATGGCCGCTACTGGAAGAACGACAATGAATGGTCCACATTCAATGTAAACCCGATTGTTTACAATACCGAGGAATCCAACCCGGCATGGTCTAACAATACAGAGAATAACCCGACATGTAACATCTACACAGACTTGCTGAACGGTTTCCTGAACGACCTCGGAGTTAAACCGACAACCGGTTTGGGCGGCGCAATCTGGTATGCCGATGCACTGCGTGCCGGTAAGAAGTTCTTCTATTCCGGACTGTATCCTTATGCTGCCAGCGGCCACCAGGGTGTGAAAGGTGGTGCTTATTCAGAGGAAGGTGCCCGCTTCGTGTTCGACAAAGAAAAACTGGAAGCTGCCAATTCTGCTTACAAGTACGAATATTTCAACGGTACAAGCGTTGTTGAAAAGACTGCGACTGTAAGTCCTGACGGAACAATCCTGTACATCGACGGCAAGAAAGCTGCTGAGATTGTGAACTACGCTCCCAACAAGCTGGATGCCAATGAAATCACTTACAACATCAAGTTGGAAGAAGTAAACCCGACTCACGCACCGCGTAGCGGCGACGCTCCGACAGAAGCTGCCAAGGCTCTCGTAGGCAAGTATGTCCCCATCAAGTTGGTTGCCGACGTATGCTACAAAGATGCTTGTGCTGCTGGTTCTCTGCTGGCTGCTGCCCACACTGCAACTATCAAGGAATATGATGCATTTATCATCGAACCGTTGACAGTAACTACAGGTGAAACTGAGAACTTTACTGATGCAACTGTAGGTGGTAGTACAATTGACGTTAAGGGTGCTTTCACTTATGTTTCTTGGAATGCTGACGAATCAGGCAAGAAGTATATTGTAGCCAATACTACCGGCTTGCAGAAAGCTTTGTGGGAATTCTACGAAGTAGTTCCGGGCGAATGGATGACAGACCAAATCAAGTCTAACTTGAAACTGGTTAACGGTAACTTGGTTCCGACTGATGGTGTAACAAACGGTCCTCTGCCTTCTAATACCAAGGTTGTTTACAACCAGGCAGATGAAACTCTGACTTACAACAACTACAGCGGTACTCCGGTTAACTGGGATTACAAATTGTTCATCCCTGTGAAGTTCGGTTACAAGTGGAAGACATTCACTTTGACATTCGAAGTTGATGTTAAGAAGAACTCTGGTACTCCTGCTCAAAGATAATCATCACTGCAGATAACTAATAAAAGAGAGTGTTTCCGGAAAAGAAGCACTCTCTTTTCTATAAAAACAAAAGAACAATGAGACGAACGATTTTGGCTATGTTGACAATAGCTTTCGGTTTTTTATATTCTTGTACCAATACTAACAGTACAGAGTCTACTCATTCTTTCGCCGGTACATTCATAACGGAAAATGGCGTGAGGTTTGAACTCCGTGCAGACTCAACCACCCTCATCACTTTCTCTGATTCAGTGAAGTATGAAGGTACATGGAAGTCTTGCAAGGCCGAAGACCACTTAGAGTATGCCAATATCGAATTTGGAGGTTATCAGGAATACTATTATTTAAAAGATGAAAAGCTTTACCGAAGTGAGCGCGAAATGCGCCACGATGCTTTGGGAACAAAAGTGAAATATCAGGAATAAACTGAAGAGTAAAACATTTGCATAGAAGAGGCTATCTCAAGTGCATTTTGAGACAGCCTCTTGCTTTTTTCAGCAATTCACCATTTAGACAGTTGTACGCAGCAAAAGTGACAAGAATTTATAAGAGTTTGAACAATATAACAAGCTATCTTCTTATGTACTCAGCAGAATCAAGCAAAGCCGGCCTAGAAATATAGTGTGATTCTCATAAGAGATTATATGCTTAGCCCAAAAGCCACTGAAAGAATTATCACAGAGGCCGTTGAAGCAGTGAAGGACTGGCAGGCTTTAAGAGTAAAGCCAGAAATAGGTAGACAGGAAATGGATAGATTCATAAACTTATTCTAGCTAATTTATACCCGAAAAGATATAATCTCTTTCTCCTTTAATCTTTTTATACCCTTATGGGTGTAATAACGAAAATATATTCTATCTTTGTACCCCAAAGGGTATAAAAATGGAATATACGGAACAAACAACATTATCCAAATATGTAAAAGCGATGCGTAAGCAGTACAATCTGACCCAAGTGGAACTTTCGGAAAAGTCAGGAGTAGGCTTGCGCTTTGTCCGTGAATTGGAGCAAGGCAAACAGACGCTGCGGTTGGACAAGGTAAACCAGCTACTGTCTTTGTTCGGCAGCGAAGTTGGCGCAGTACCTATAACTAAAACTGACGAATGATGAAGCAGGCATTGATAAATCTCCGAGGAATAAAAGCCGGTATCCTCACAGAGGATGAGGATGGCTATACCTTCCAGTACGATACGGAATTCCTGCAGTCGGATGTTGCAGAAGCTGTCAGTCTCACATTACCCTTGACAGAGAAAGCCTATCACGACAAAGTGCTGTTTCCTTTTTTCGACGGGCTGATACCCGAAGGATGGCTGCTTGACATTGCGGAAAAGAACTGGAAAATAGATGCACGTGACCGAATGTCACTGTTGCTGGCGTGCTGTAAAGACTGTATCGGTGCAGTGGGTATCGAACCTATAAATGAGGAGGATTAAAAATGGCAAAATGTCTGTATTGCTACAAAGAACTGAATGGAAATGAGAGGGATTTCCACAAGGCTTGCTCAAAAAAGATATTCGGGACACTAGAGGCGCCTATATTGCCTTATACGCACAATAATCTCAACGATTTGGCAAGGCAGGTAATTCGCAGTCAGACCACACTGACCGGAGTGCAGGCCAAATTATCATTGGATATCAACAAAGGAAGTAAAAACGAGTCTGGACGATTTACGATTGTAGGCTTATGGGGGCGCTATATTTTGAAGCCGCAAACCGAACGGTTCGGCAATCTTCCCGAATTAGAGGATCTGACAATGCATCTTGCGGAGATAGCCAAGATACGAGTTGTGCCGCATAGCCTCATCCGCTTTGAGGATGGTGAATTATGCTATATCACCCGGCGCATAGACCGCACGAATGAAGGGGGAAAATTGGCTATGGAAGACATGTGCCAACTTTCTGAAAAACTCACTGAACAAAAATACAAAGGTTCTTATGAACAGATTGCGAAGTTAGTGCTGAGATATTCATCCGCTCCCAAATTGGACCTGGTGAATTTCTGGGAGCAAGTCGTCTTTTCATGGATAACCGGTAATGCCGACATGCATTTGAAGAACTTCTCGCTTTATAGTCCCCAACAAGAGGTATATACGCTCACACCAGCATATGACATGCTGTCTACCGCATTGGTGATGCCTGAAGACACCGAAGAACTTGCACTTACACTAAACGGCAAAAAACGTAAATTGAGGAAGGCTGACTTTGTCATGTCCATGCGGGCGTCGGGATTGGACGAAAAAGTAATAGAAAACCTCTTCAAGAAACTCTTGAAAGTAGAAACCAAATGGATGGAGTTCATCAGTCTCTCTTTTCTACCGGAGGAGATGCAAATATCATATAAAGACATGATAAGCATAAAACTCAATATGCTGAAATGATACGAAACCCAACAAGGATTTCCTCTTTCTATCACCCTTCTCTCTTTACTTCAATCCACCTTCTGAAGAAAGGGTCATCCAGTTCATACCCCTCATTACGTATCACATATCCTTGTTGTCCAAGTCGCTTCAAACTACTGAAAGCAGTACTTGGAGAATCAATACCGACACCTTGTAGAAAAGGAAGACTGGACGGAGTCCCCATCTGCATAGTTAAGCCTATCAAGACTTTTTTATCTGTTTTATTGAAAGTGCTCCATAAACGTTCATAATCCATATCGTGTACATGAGTCAACTCCGTAATGGCAGTTTCCACCAAAGTATCACTGTAACCGTTTTGTTTCCAGTTATTCCATGTCTGGTAAGCCAGTTGCTGGGTGTAATAGGGATGACAATTGGTGAACGACAGAATGCTGCGGCCTATCGTTTCAGCATCCATATCCTCACCCAAGAGAAGAAAGCCATTCTTGAGAAACTCATAGAAGTTATCTTGAGGAATCTTACCCAACTTCATCAAATATCCAAAATGATAGAAAGGGGATTTCTTTTTTTCGAAGATTTCCTGCATCATCGATTCCTGGCTACCTAAGAAAATGTAATTGGCATGGTTGTAAGTCTGTAGAATAGACCTCAATTTTTTATCCAGATTCTTGTCCAATGTACGTATTTCTTGGAATTCGTTCAGTACTACAATCGGTTTCTTGTGTGGATTCTTCATTCCCAGTTTATCAATCAGTGTGAATACATCCTCTAACAGAATGAAACCATCCATTGACGGCTGAAATGAAACTTCTATACCATCCGTCATGGGATTGGTTGAAATGGTGGGAATAAAACGAAAATGAGTGATGAGATGCTTCAGACGTTCCATAGGATATTGTTGAAGCACAATCCGCAATAATTGTGCAGCAAAGTCAGCAGTGTCTGTTACCAACTGCAGGTTCAACTGAAAAACGGGACGTGACAATCCTTTCGTCACTTTTTGAACGAGGCTGGTCTTGCCGAAACGTCGTGGACTAATAAGTATCAGGTGATTCTCACTTGCAAGTATCTCTCTTACTTTTTCTTGTTCCGCTACTCTATCCGTAAAGTATTCACCGTCTACAATCGTACCGAATTTAAATGGATTATTCATATTGCGACTTTTTTCAATGCGACTTTTCTCGCAAATATAAGAAATATATTTGAGTTCATTCTGAAAGACTGGCTAAAATGAAGAAATACATTATAAGCTTCTGTTTTTCTTCATTTTATTGTATATACTTGTAAGGCAAACCCTTTATAAATAAATTGGAAATGAATAGAAATGAAATTACCTTACAAGAGATATTCTCCTCAGTCATCGGGGAACTCCGGGAAGGCGGCAGATGGGGGACGGCGCACATCTACCAGTCAGCGGTGAATGCATTCTCGGCATTCACCAAATGGCAACCAATGCCCATGCGCAAGCTGAGCCCGACCGTACTGAAGAGGTTCGAAAACTTCCTCAGGCAGAGGAATTGCAGTTGGAACACTGTGTCCACCTACATCAAGACGGTACGCTCGGTGTATCATCGGGCGGTGGACAGAAAGTACATACGGTATGTACCCAGACTGTTTGAGCATGTGTATACCGGCACACGGGCAGACAGGAAGAAGGCGCTCGAAGCATCAGACATCAGCAGCCTGGTAAGGGAGACGGAAAGGAGCCTGCAAGGAGGGACGCTCCCAAACGCACAGCAAAAAACAAGGATTTTCTTCGTACTCATGTTCATGCTCAGGGGCATACCCTTTGTGGATCTGGCATACCTGCACAAAAGGGACCTGCAGGGAAATATACTATCGTACAGACGACGGAAGACGGGACGGGCGCTGACCGTATCACTCACACCCGAAGCCATGCAGATGGTGAGAATAATAGCAAACAAGGACAAGGACTCTCCTTATTTATTCCCCATATTACAAAGTGAGGAAGGGTCGGAAGCCGCATACCGGGAATACCAGTCGGCACTCAGGGCATTCAACCAGCGGCTGGCAGTACTCAGGCAGTGCTTGGGAATGCAGTCGGCACTCAGTAGTTATGCGGCGAGACATACTTGGGCCACAATGGCTTATCACTGCGAGATACATCCCGGAATCATATCGGAAGCCATGGGGCACTCCTCCATCACGGTGACGGAAACCTATCTGAAGCCTTTCAGCAACAGAAAGATTGACGAGGCCAATCAGAGGGTAATTTCTTTTGTAAGAAGTGGAGCGTGTACAGTATAAAAGACGTTACTTCTTTTGATAGGATAGAATAGATTTGTTGCGCATTTTCCGGAGTCTTCAAAATGAGTTTTGAGGAACGGAATGGTGTTGCCTTTACGGAGCTTCCATCGGTGCTGTCAATATGCTGTTATTCAACCTTTTGAACTGAAAAATACATACTTTCATTTTTTGAAAGCCTCATTTCATCACTTTCCCACTGTCACTTTTCTGGACTTCCAATCCTCTTTCCAATATCCTAACGGGCTGATTTTTACTATTCCAGACAAAACCCACCTATTTTCTCCTTATTCCTTGATTATTAACGGAATTAACAGGATTTCATTACCTGCGAAGTAACGGAATACTTTGTAACAAAACAAGTATGCGAAAGGGGTTCAAAATGAGAGAT
>USQO01000085.1 GCA_900556845.1 uncultured Bacteroides sp.
CGAGATAGGCTCCGGTCTCGTGGGCTCGGAGATGTGTATAAGAGACAGGATATAGGCAGAGAAAAGGATAATATGGAATTTCTGATTATATATTACAGAGAGCTCTCCTTCTTGATGCGAGGAGAGCTTCTTTTGTTTATATAAATAGCCATTCCTGGATTTTATTATTCTAAAATGCTATGAAAAATAATCACCTTTTGATTTTAGGGTGGTTGGGATAATATAATGCTAACTTTAAATTAAATCTATAATGGCAGATACAAGAAAAACTAAGATTGTATGTATAATGGTCTTTTTCCTGAATTGTATCAATCTTTTTGCTTTCGACAGGATTATTGAGATACAGGCAGAGGCTGGGGGGGATAATCGGAATATCTGTAAAGCAATACAAATGGCTTCTGGCAGTAAAGGAAAGCCGGTAACCATAAAACTACACCCAGGTGTTTATGATTTTAGTCGTTCAGAATCGACAGAAAAGCTGTATTACGTGTCTAATACGACATCGGAATCAGAAAATCCGAATCCTGTAAAACATATTGCCTTGTTGTTGAAAGATTTGAGGAACGTAACGATTGATGGTTCTGGTTCTACGCTTTTGATGACAGGAGAAATGACTTCGTTTGTAGTGGATAACTGCCAGAATATAACTCTGAAGAATTTTAATATTGATAACAGTAATCCAACCCAGACAGAATGTACAGTAAAGGAAGTTGGGGAGGATTATTTAATAGTAGAAGTCCATCCCACTTCTCAATATAAAATAGAAAACGGGAAGCTGATATGGTATGGTGACGGTTGGTCGTTCAGTGGAGGTATTGCCCAATCTTATGATGTGGTAAAAGATGTGACATGGCGCTCCTGGAGTCCAATGGATGGATTGAAAAAGGCTGTAGAATTACGACAGAATCTGCTTTACCTTCAGTATGAGAAGAAACCGCAGGCTCGTTCGGGTATTGTATTTCAAATGCGTGACGGCATACGTGATGAGGTTTGTGGGTTTATAAACCGTTCGGATAATATACGTCTGGAAAATGTGAATTTTTATTATTTAGGGAATTTTGGAGTCGTATGCCAGTATAGTGAAAACATAAGTTTTGAACATAGTAATTTTATGCCTAAACCAGGTTCTGGCAGAACAAATGCCGGTTTTGCTGATTTTATTCAAGTATCTGGGTGTAAAGGCAAAGTCCGGATTTCGAATTGTAATTTTTCGTGAGCTCACGATGATCCCATCAATGTGCATGGAACACATTTGAAAGTAGTGGAATATCTGGATGAAAAGACAATTAAAGTCCGTTTTATGCATCATCAGACTTTTGGTTTCGAAGCTTTCTTTAAAGGAGATGAGGTAGAACTGGTAAATGCAGAGAGTCTTTGTAAGGTTTGGGCAGGCAAGATAACAGATGCCCGTCTGATTAATCCTCGGGAGATGGTTCTTTCATTGAATAAAGAGATACCTACTTCAGTAAACAGCCTTTCCAATGTTGTTATTGAGAATGTAACTTGGACTCCGGAAGTGGAAATTACAGGAAATCGTTTCTCTCGTATTCCTACTCGTGGCATACTGCTGACAACCCGAAAAAAGTCGCTGATAGAGAATAATGTTTTCTATGGTATGCAAATGAGTGCAATTCTGGTTGCAGATGATGCTATGAGCTGGTATGAGTCGGGGCCGGTACATAATCTTACGATCCGCAGAAATACTTTCCTGCAGTGTGGTGGTCCGGTTATTCTGATTGCTCCTGAGTACAAAGAACACAAAGGTCCTGTGCATAAGCAGATTTTGATTGAAGAAAATGTTTTTGAATCGGATAATCCGGGTGTATCGGCTATTTCAGCAAAAGGGGTAGACGGGTTGATTATCCGTAACAATCATTATGGGATGAAGATAAAAAAGAATCTTGTAAATATTATGGATTGCGTAAATGATGTAGAAAAGTATTAAGCTGTAAACCTTATATTACTCTGAAGAAAAGTTATTAGCTTTGCTGTTTTTTACTCTGCTGTAATAATAGTGTGATATCAATTTAAATGATTAATAGTTGTTTTATTAAGTTTACTTGAGAGCTGATAATTTCATGAATTATAATTTTATGATTTTATCAGTATCTCGGGTTGATGTGTTATGGCGAATATATAAAAACTAGAATAGAAATGAAGAAAATTTTATTGTTGCTATTGAGCTTTTCGTCTGTTTTTGCAACTTTTGCCAAAAAGACTGACGGTGCTCTTGAGGTTCTGCAGCGGGTGAGCAGACAGACTTCAATTCCTGTAAATTTAGAGTTGAAGAAGAATGCTGGTAATATGTATTACGAGTATTCGGTTGTGGATGGTATTCTTCATCTGAAGGGGTCGGATAACGTGGCTCTTTGTCGGGGATTTTATGATTATGTAAAAACACATGATTTGGGAATGTATTCATGGAGTGGCAATAACATAGAGCTGCCATCGGAGCTTCCTGCGACATTGCCGGTGAAAGTTGTTTCTCCTTTTCAAAACCATTATTACTTTAATGTCTGTACATACGGTTACAGTATGCCTTATTGGGATTGGGCACGCTGGGAACAGGAGATAGACTGGATGGCGCTTCATGGAATAAATATGCCGCTTGCGCTTGTGGGGTATGAGGCTATTCTGGCACGCGTCTGGAAACAAATGGGACTGACGGATGAAGAAATAAACGGATATTTTGTGGGACCTGCACATCTACCTTGGATGCGTATGGGAAATGTGAGTGGTATAGATGGTCCTTTGAATGCTGATTGGCATAAAGATCAGCTGGCACTTCAGCATAAGATTTTGGAACGTATGCGTTCTTTGGGTATGAAACCTATTTGTCCGGGATTTCCTGGTTTTATTCCTGAAGCTTTCAAACGTATTTATCCGGATCTCCACATTGTGGAAACGCATTGGGGAGGTGCTTTCCATAACTGGATGATTTCGCCGACAGAACCTTTATTCGCGAAGATTTCGGAGGCTTTTATCCGTGAATGGGAAAAGGAATTTGGCAAGTGTGATTATTATCTGGTAGACAGTTTCAATGAAATGGATATTCCTTTCCCAGAAAAAGGCAATCCTGCTCGTTATGAGATGGCGGCTTCCTATGGTGAAAAGGTATATAGTGCTATCAAAAAAGCCAATAAGGATGCTGTATGGGTAATGCAGGGCTGGATGTTCGGTTATCAGCGTCATATTTGGGATTATGAAACTCTGGGTGCACTTGTATCGCGTGTTCCGGATGACAAGATGCTTCTTCTGGATTTGGCGGTGGACTACAACAAGCATTTCTGGCACTCAGAAGTGAACTGGGAGTATTATAAAGGTTTTTATAACAAGCAGTGGGTTTACAGTGTCATTCCGAATATGGGAGGTAAAGTAGGCATGACGGGTGTTCTTGATTTTTATGCGAACGGTCATCTGGAGGCCCTTTCTTCTGCCAACCGTGGCAATCTGGTGGCCCATGGTCTTGCTCCTGAGGGTATAGAAAATAATGAGGTTCTTTATGAGCTGGTAACGGATGCCGGCTGGAGCAGCCGTCGTATTGATGTTCGCGACTGGCTGAAGCGGTATAGCCAAAACCGTTACGGTGCAGCTCCCGAACGCCTGATGACGGCATGGGATTATCTGCTGAAGTCTGTTTACGGCAGTTTTACGGACCATCCCCGTTTTAACTGGCAGTTCCGTCCTGGCAGTGTAAAGAATGGTTCGATAAATATGAATGCGGATTATTTCCGTGGTCTGGAGGCATTTATATCAGTATCGGATGAGCTGAAGGACAGCCCTTATTATCAGACGGATTTATGTGAGATGACAGCCCATTATCTGGGTGGCAAGGCCGAATTGCTTACGAAGTTGATAGACCAGGAGTATCTGTTGGGTGATACGCTTCAGGCCCGTTTCCTTCAGAGCCGTTTTGAGACACTGATGCTGGGCATGGACCGTATTCTTTCGCAGCATCCGACACTTCGTCTGGACCGCTGGCTGTCGTTTGCTTCCCAATCTGCCCGTACCGATGCACAGCGCATTCAGTATGAAATGAATGCCCGCCGTATTGTGACTATCTGGGGTCCTCCAGTGGATGATTATGCCGCACGTATCTGGAGTGGTCTGATAGGAAATTATTATCTGGGCCGTTGGAAGGAGTATTACCGTGGCCGTGAAAGTGGTGAGGCAGTAAATCTGGCCGAATGGGAGCGTCGCTGGGTTGAGGAGAATCATGACAGCTACCGTTGGGACTCAGACCTGGATGTAGTAAGTTTTGCCAGAGAAATGTTGGCTTTGTCCAAGGATATTTCTTCTTCCTCATTGCTTTTGAATCGTCCGGGTATGGTAGGTACGTGGAGTCTTGGTCCGGGAGAGGTTAGGGAGCTCGAATTTAATGTTCCTGCCCGTATGCTGAAAGGATTGAAGGGAATTACATTGGAATGCTTGAAGGGTAATGGCTTGTTGGAATGCAGTGGTTATGTGCTTAAAGCAGATGGTGCGGTTGTTGCTTCCTCTTCAGAAGTAGTTTTATCTAAGGATGGCAAGCTGTATTGTAAAATGGTTGTTCCGGCAGATGTGAAGGCAAATAACGGCTGTGTACTGAAATTGAAGTTGAAATCAATGGATGGAAATGTAGCCGGTTCTGTTGCTTGTGATATGTAAATTTTAGGTTTATAGTTGTATATTGGGGTATGGTACTCGGCTAGACTTTTATTTGCCGGGTACCTTTTACAAAGTATTATCATTAGGTTAGATTATTGAAAGTTTATTATGAAAAACATAGGTTTAATAGCATTAGGACTTCTGTCGTGGAATATGGCAGGAGCTCAGCAAAGTTCTTACACATATAAAGTGCCGGAAATACCATGGGGAGAAGGCTTTGGTAATCATCGTGCTGTTGTGGAGGTAGAAAAGTCTGCTCAGGTTGTTAGTTTGGATATGGAGTGGCGACGTCCGGACTTGCACCCAGAAAATAAACGCTTTCTGGTAATAAATGCAGAGACAGGGGACACTGTCCGAAATGTAAAGAAAGTGTATGTAGATAATGAGCAATGCTCTATTGCTTTTGGTCCGGTTGACGCTGGTACTTACTATTTTTATTATTTACCTTATACTGTACAGAATGGGGGTGGATTTTACTATGGTGATTACTTGGTAGATAAAACGGAAGTGGATGCTTCGTGGGAAACAGCTTTCAGAAGTAAGGACAAAGTGGAACAGGCTGTAGTAAAGACAATTGAAGCAAGAACTGATTTTGATAGCTTTTATCCGATGGAAGTTATAGCTACTCAATCAGAGGTTGCCCGTTATTGTAAAGAAAATGCGGATGACTGGTTCCTTTTTCCTGAAGACCGTAGTAATCCAATCCGAATGAGAGATTATCTTCCAGTGAAGTGGATGAGTTATCAGCAAGGAAGGCAATTTACAGGTCAAGCTGTACCTAATGAGTATTATGCCTTTCAGATAGGTATATGGAGTCCTAGCATTGCATTGAAAAATGTAAAATATGAAGCTTCTGACTTGCGAAATGGAGCATCTGTTATTCCGGCTTCATCAATAACTTGTTTCAATACGGAAGGGGTTGACCCGAAAGGAAATTTCTTTAAGAAGGTTGTTAATGTTGCGGCAGGAAAGGTGCAGCCTTTATGGTTTGGAGTGGATATCCCTTGTGAGGTTAAAGCTGGCCTGTATACAGGAAAAGTGACAATAACTTGTGCGGATGGCAAAAGTAAGGAACTGCCTGTAGAATTGGAAATTAAAGGTGCTGTTTTGGCTGATAGAGGAGATGGGGAACCGTGGCGTCATAGCCGATTGCGCTGGTTGAATTCAAGATTGGGAGAAGAAGATATCCCGGTACGGCCTTATACAGATATTAGAATAACTGATAATCGTATATCTTGTCTGGGACGTGGTGTCGTAGTGAATGAACAGACGGGACTTCCTTTGCAGATAAATAGTTGGGGAACGGACATTCTTGCTTCTTCGATAAACTTTATAATAGAAACTGAAACTGGAGTAAAGAAGTTTGATGCGCAACCGACAGTAGCAGACCAAAAACGCTCTTCTATTACTGGAAAATGGTTTGCAAAAGACGATGAACTGGCTATCTCTTGTGAAGGGATTATGGAATCGGACGGATGGATGAATTATGTGTACACAATTACTCCATTCAAGGATATTAGGATAAAGGATGTTCGTCTGGAAATTCCTGTGCGGAATGAGGTAGCTTCTTATTTCTTGGGAGCCGGCCTTCCAGGACAGGATACTCCTGCTGTTTATGAAGGAAAATGGGATACCCCTGAAACCACAGTTAATAACTTTGGTGTTTCTATACCGGTTAGCACTTCTTCCAACTGGCTGTGGCCGTTTGACAGTTTTTGGATAGGAAACGCACATGCTGGAGTGCACTGTGAACTGCGGGGTAGTACCTATTCGGGACCGTTGTTGAATTCTTATCGTCCGGCATATCCTGATAGCTGGAATAATAAAGGTAAAGGGGGCTTTAGAATAAAAAAAGGAGATGGAAGGACATTGGTTACGGTGTATAGTGGTGAACGTATGCTGAGTAAGAATGTTCCTTTGAAATATGATTTTGCACTATTGATAACACCTGTAAAGGAATTGAATATCAAGAGTCAGTTTACAGACCGTTATTATCATAATGGCGCGGCTCCGGTTCCTACGGATGCAGATGTAAAAGCAGGTGTAAAAATCATTAATATCCATCATGGAAATGCATATCATCCTTATATTAACTATCCATTCCTTACATCTGGAAAACTGAAAAATTTTGTTGATAAGTGGCATAAAAAAGGTTGTAAAGTCAAGCTATACTATACGTTAAGAGAATTGACGAATGTAGTAACCGAACTTTGGGCAATTCGCAGTTTGGATACAGAGATATTGCGTGGTGGTAATGGAGGTGGTTATCCTTGGTGCCGAGAACATTTGATTAGTGATTACACTCCTCAGTGGTACCAGCATTTTGATGAAGGAGAGGTTCCAATAGGTGCGGATGCCGCTATACTGACCTCAGAGAGTGATTCCAGATGGTACAACTATTATGTAGAGGGATTAAAGTGGATGGTGCAGAACTTGGATATTGATGGAATTTACATGGATGATGTTTCATTTGGCCGAGATATTCTGAAACGCATGCGCCGTGCAATGGACAGTGTAAAACCTGGGTGTATCATTGATTTGCATTCGAATACAGGTTTCTCGAAAGGCCCGGCTAATCAGTATGCGGAATTCTTCCCTTATATTGATAAACTATGGTTTGGTGAAAGTTTCCTGTATGATAAAATGACTCCTGCAAACTGGCTGGTAGAATCATCGGGAATTCCATTCGGTCTGATGGGAGATATGCTATATCGGGGAGGAAATAAGTGGCTGGGAATGCAATATGGTATGACAGTACGGCATCCTTGGTTTACAGAAGGGGTGATTTGTGATCCTCGTGTGGTATGGAAAATTTGGGATGAATTTGGTATTGCAGATGCAGAAATGATTGGTTTTTGGGAAGCTGATTCGCCTGTGAAAGCTAGTGATGACAATGTGAAAGTAACTGCTTATAAAAAATCGGGTAAAGTTCTACTGTCAATAGGTAACTATTCTGATGAGCTGAAGAAAATTCGGTTGTCTGTTGACTGGAAAGCTTTAGGGTTTAAAACTCCTGCGAAATTAATAATTCCTGATATTCCGGATTTTCAGAAAGCAAAAAGTTGTACGCTGCAGGATGAAATAGAGATTGAACCTCGTAAGGGATTATTATTGTATTTGAAGAAATAATTATTTGTTTATTATGTGGGGAAGAATTTTTTTATTCTCCCCACCTTTTAATTTTATAAATTACTATGAAACGTTTAGGTTGTGTAATTGGGGTTAATCCTAATAAATTGGAAGAGTATAAGAAACTTCATTCGGATGTATGGCCTGGAGTTCTTGCTATGATTAAAGCGTGTAACATTCGTAATTATTCTATTTATTATAGAGATGGAATGCTTTATAGTTATTATGAATATGTTGGTGATAATTATAAGGCTGATATGGATAAAATGGCTGCTGACCCAATAACTCAGGAATGGTGGAAACTTTGTTCTCCTTGTCAGGTCCCTATAAAAGACAGGAAATCTGGAGAGTGGTGGGCTGAAATGGAAGAGGTGTTTCATTGTGACCTGTCTCTTATACACATCTCCGAGCCCAC
>USQO01000086.1 GCA_900556845.1 uncultured Bacteroides sp.
TTACCCACAATGACGACATAGCCCGCCTTGCAGATCGGATTGTCCGCATTGAGGACGGCAAGATTGTGGAATAAGGAGGTGGTAGGCTATGACATGGCCTTTTGAGAATGATACCAGTGCTATCACGAAAAAAATTGCTAAAAACGATATAGATAAAAACCGAGTTAAAAAGGTTTTCTCGCTTACTACGATAGTCTTTGCAACAGCACTACTCATGATGTTGATTATGTTTGAAAGCGGATATGAAACTACAAAAGATAGAATGGCAGAAGGGCAGCCACAAGTTGTTTTTTATGATCTTTCCCAGCAGCAAATTGAGTTGTTGTATTCAGAGGAAAATATCGAATCCATCAAAGTAACTGAAACAGAAAACGGGTACGATGCTTCAATTACCATTGTTGATGCCACAAAAATGACGCAATATGGTTTTTCTTCTGCGGTCGATAATATATCTTCAAAATATGACATTCATCATGTAACAAGAAACGACTTATTCATAGATAGTTTGCCTAACGGAGGACTATTAAATCAGAAAAACATGGTTCTTATGGGGGTGGCAATCTTCATTATAATTGTGAGTGCTTTAGTAATTTACAATGTTTTCTATTTATCTGTTGTAAATCAAGTGCGGCAATTTGGGCAGCTTCGTACTGTCGGAATGACACAGCAGCAAACAAAGAAAATCATCCGCTACGAAAGAAAAATTTTATGTAGAATTGGGGTTCCGATTGGTCTACTGATTGGCGGCCTTGCTGGATATTTGTTGCAACCTGATGGTTGGGATTGGATCGCTGCGGTATTCTGGGGGATAATCATTAGTCTTATCATCAATTTCGTTGTAAAAGTATCGTTAAATAGACCTACAAAAATAGCCCTCAGCATTTCCCCGATCCTTTCCAGCAAATATATGATGGAACGCTTTGATTGTAAGGTTACTAACAAAGAAAAACGAAAATTATCTTCTTTGGGGCTAGCAATCATAAGCATAACATCACACTGGAAAAGCATTTTAGTTTCTGTGCTTTCTTTGGGTCTAAGCGGGCTTTTATTCGTCTTAGCTGCGACATACACCGTTTCCATTGATCCAGAGTCTATTGTAAAGAAAGATGTCTACCAGTATGGACAATTTGCGATTGAAACTACTGGTAAATACAGCGAGAAAGTTTCAGAGATTGAAAACTTCAAACAAAAGATAATGGAGTTTCCAAGCATTAGCAATATAAAGCAAGTTGTTGAAACAGATATTAGTTGGGCAGGGAAAAATAGCACAGGCAAAGATCAACTTTCTATTATTACCGCTAATGACTTTGCTTCTATTCAGCAATTCAGCGAATCAGGCGATTTGGATTACCAACAGCTTGTTCAATCTAACCAGATCGTTGCTGTAAATGGTGTAGAAGGTATTTCTAAAGGCGATACAGTAGAATTTACATTTGGGGATGGCACCCAAAAAATTTATACAGTGGGAGGCATATTAGATGGTGATCTGTATTCAAATACAGCAATTTATGGCGGCTGGTTTTTAATGCCCACTGAATTGATAGCAGAAAATTCGGTTTCTTTTAATGTTTCTATTAGGTTGATTGTAAAGGCAAATGATACCGGATTGGAACACACCACAATATCTTTAGAGAAATTAGTGGATATGTCAGATGGATTAACACTGACGACTATGCAAGAAGCGATTGCTTCAAAAGAAGCTACTATAAGGCAGGTAGGAATATCTATCATAGGCGTAACACTATTCTTGCTTCTTTTTAGTATCATTACTTTCGCAAGTACAATCATTACAAATATCGCAACAAAAAAGCGGGAATACGCTATGTTTCAATCCATCGGTATGACTAGGAAACAAACAGAAAAAATGGCACTATGCGAAAGTTGTGTATTGGCGATAGGGAGCTTGATACTTACTCTGATATTGGGAATTATTTTAGGGCAGATATTGATAAAAGGCTTGATAAGTGCAGGGATTTTCTATTTGTCATATACATTTCCATTAGCATTGTTTACTGTATATTGCATTGTGGTGGTTCTGATTATTTTGATGATTACTATTTCCGCTTTTTACAGTTTACAAAAAACTCCGTTGGTTGAGAGATTACGGATTGTAGACTAAGGAAGTAGACCCAACTAATATAAAAGTGTCCGAGCGTTGTAACATTTCACCCCGATTTTCATTGAAATTTCTTAGCCGCTGTAACACTTCGCGGACATTGGGGTTTTACAATACCCTTATCAACAAAAGTGAGGAGGCGACGCAATGGAACTGACCCCGACATTGATTTTGAATCTGGCGCTGCTGATCGTCCCGCCCGTTGTCCTTGTGCTGGTGTTCCGGCAATGGCTGGCCCGGCAAATCCGTTGGACGGTTGCCTTGACTGCTCTCTGTGATGTTCTCCTGTTTTGGGATGAACTGTTCTACTATGAGAGCTTCGGCCTATTCGCTGTGCTGATTCAGGTGCAGTTGGCGGCCACCGGCGTAGCAGCGTTCCGCATTTACTACAAACAAGGAAAAGGTTGAACAGAAAATAGGTATCATCAATCAAAAATATCCGAAAAATATCATCGGAGGTATAACTTATGGAAAAAGAAACGATGGGAACTGTAATTTCAGTTACAAAACAATGGTGGTTAAAAGTGAATCGTAAACCTGTCCGCGCTCACGCTATGGATGGCGCAGCCTTTCCGCATACTATCAAGGTCAAATATACGATAGACGGCAAAGATTACATCTGCCGAAAATGGATTGGTGCAGGAAACAAAGTTCCTGACAAGGGAACAACGATTAAAGTTACCTATTATGAAGATAAGCCATCGAAAGCAAGAATTGAGCTGTAATCATCGGAAGAATTGATGTATAGAAGTAGCAAAATTTGTGATTTGGATTTTCTATTGTCAAAATATTATTGATACTTAATACCGTGGAAAGGAGATTTTTTATGAGTAAATCTGAAAATAATCACGATAATAGTGATTTTCAAATGTTGAAGGAGGAAATTTCCGAAAGCGAATATCAAAATGCCCAATATGAAGCTGAAAAGAAAAAGCATATGTCTTATTGGGTAATGATTATTGCGCCATTCATTATGATACTTGTAATATTTATATTTTATTATTGCTTTTATCGGTAGAATTTATTTTTCACATTATGAAGGAGGTTAATAAATATGTCTATTATGGAAATTTTAATTCGCTCAATAAGTGGGTACATTTTTATCATTCCGGGAATTATATTGTATTTTGGGGCATTAAGAAAATCTGCAAAAAGACAAATACTACTTCATATTACAACAGCATTTATATTTTGCTATTACCTAATTGGTATTTTGACAATGACAGGTATTGGCAAGCTGAAAGCATTTGAACCAACATTAGTACTTGTTCCTTTTCGAGATATGATAAGCGGGCCGATAGATACTATACTAAATATTATTCTATTTGTCCCACTGGGATTTTTCCTACCGTTACTGTATAAGAAATATGGGCATATTGGCAGTGTTGCATTGGTTAGTTTTCTTTTGTCACTATCTATTGAAATTGTCCAGATGTTCGGTAGAGGAGCGACAGATATAAATGATTTAATAACGAATACGGTTGGGGCGTGTTTAGGATTTTTTATTTATCAGTTATTATCTAAATTGGTTTCAAAAGAATTATGTAGAAAATTTCAATCCTATAATATCAATGAGGGAACAGAATTATTATTCTTTATAATCTACTCATTTGTAATTATGGTCACAATCCAGCCTATAATCATTAGCACTTTATTTCATTTAGCTTAATATATATACTGTTTCCCTGAATGCGACCACCGGCGCAGCAGCGTTCCGCATTTACAACAAACAAAGAAAAGGTTGAATAGAAAATAGGTAGCATGATATTTAATACCACGGAAAGGAGATTTTTATGAGTAAATCTGAAAATAAACATAATAATAGAGATCTTCAAATGTTGAAGGAGGAAGTTTCTGAAAGCGAATATCAAAATGCACAATATGAAGCTGAAAAGAAAGAACACATCTCTTATTGGTTAATTATTATTGCTCCTATCATTATGACACTTGCAATACTTATACTTTATTATTGCTTTTGTCGGTAGAATTTAGTTTGAATCAATCTAAACATCTGCCTCCCCGGCGGGGAAAAGAAAAAAACCGCTGGCAGGCAGATCATTTCCCATGCAAACCCACATAGCTGATACGGCGGTTTTGAGTAAATCAAGGCCGCCGTTTCTGTTTGCTTCGACGACCCCTGCACCGTGTTCTGGCATGGCGGCTTTAGGAGGGAGCCGCCATGCAATGTAAACCATATCGACAGAATCCGACAGGGATAAGCCTGTCAAAAAAAGCCGTCCCCCGGCAGCGGGGACAAGCGGCTGTGCGTATGTACTATACCATGTAGGGAAAGAACATATTGCTTTTTGTTTCGCCCTGTGGGTCTTTGACCTGCCGGGCGAATTTTGTTGTTTCCTGCGGCCTGCTATCCGGCGCAAAAAGAAATTTCAAAAAAGTGAAAAAAGGAGGCGTTTAGCGGGCAGCCAGAGAGATTCCATTCGCTCTATTGGCGGAAAGGGAGAGAACCACCACATCCCCCATAGAAAGGGGGTGAGAAGATGGAAGCGATCCCCCGCAAATACGGTGAATGGAGCCAGTTTGACCGCTATTGCAAGCTGGTTCTGTACCATGAGGCGATAGATTATCTGCGGGAAATGAAATGCCGCCGCGACCGTGAAGTGTCGCTGGACGCTGTTTCCCCGGCTGATTGGGACAAGCTCTCGACCGTAGATCGGTATTCCTGCGACAGCTTTACATTCAGTTCGCATGGCTATGACCTACATATCGACAACGAGCTTGTGGCCGAAGCGTTTGCCAGCCTGCCAAAAGACGAGCAGAGTATTTTGATTCTCCGCTTTGTTCTGGATTTGACTGACGAAGAAATCGGCCGCCTGATGGGAATGTCCCGCAGCGCAGTACAGCGCCACAGGACAAGCACCCTGAAAGACTTGCGTATAAAATTGATGGCGTTCATGCCGGAGGGAGGTTAAACGCGGATGAAGCAATCCAGTTACAAGGGCAAAAGCCCTCTGCCTGATTTTGTGATCGACGCGGCCTGCGCCGGTAACGCCGAAGCCGTGGAGCGTGTCTTGCAGCATTACGACGGCTATATCAATAAGCTGTGTACCCGGACGCTCTATGACGGCAGCGGCCAGCCTCATATCTGCATTGACGAGTATATGAAGCGCCGATTGCAAATCAAGCTGATCCATTCCATCGTTAGTCCCATTGGCGACTGACGGTTAAGGCCCCGGCCATAGACAGGCGGCTTTCCCTTTCCCCGCCTGCCTGTTTTCCCGGCGGCCCCTTTGTTCCTTGACAAATACGCCCGCAGGACAATGGCGGCGCGTCATAGGGCAGACGGATACATTCTGTCTGTGCCGAGCCGGGCGGCAGGTGCGCCAAGAGGCTTTCCCTCATTGGGGTAAGCGGAGCGATTTTACCGTGCCGTAAAGCAGGTGTGGCAGCCTGCGGGCGACGACGCGCAGATAGGACAATGATACTCCCTTGCCGTCGTAGTCCGAGCGTTTGAAGCGTCGCAGGCAACGAGCAGGGCCGCGTGAGAACCACGCGGGGGTGAGATTCCCGTGGAGCTGTGCCAGCAGCCGTCCGTTATTTTCTGCCCACTTTCGCAAAAAACAACCTTTGTTTTGAAAAGAAAGGGGGCCATGTTATGAGTAATAACGATGTGCCTATTTGGGAAAAATACACGCTTACCATTGAGGAAGCGTCCAAATATTTTCGGATCGGGGAAAACAAACTGCGTCGGCTTGCCGAGGAAAACCCCACCGCTGGATGGGTGATCCTGAACGGCAACCGCATCCAGATCAAACGGAAGCAGTTTGAAAAAATTATTGATTCCCTTGACACAATATAGTGAAAAAGGGCCTTGCTCGTGTTATAATAGGTTATAAGCGTGTCAAGGCTCTTTCCGTCATGGAAAGGAGCATGACGAAATGCCAAGAAAAGAACGAGATGAAAAAAGACGGGACAACAAAGGCCGCCTTTTGAAGTCTGGAGAGAGCCAGCGATCAGATGGAAGATACGCTTACAAATACATTGACACCTTTGGAGAAACCCAGTTTGTTTACTCATGGAAGTTAGTACCTACCGACAAAGTACCTGCCGGGAAACGGCCCTGTCTTTCCCTGCGCGAGAAGATCAAGCAGATACAGAAAGACCTTGACGACGGGATAGACACCATCGGCAAGAAAATGACCGTGTGCCAGCTTTATGAAAAGTACACCCGGCAGCGCGGGAATGTGCGGAAAGGAACCCAAAAGAGCCGCCAGCAGTTAATGAAACTTCTGTCCGAAGATAAGCTGGGCGCGGCCAGCATTGACAGCGTGAAGCTGTCCGACGCAAAAGAATGGGCCTTGCGTATGCAGGAAAAAGGCGTTGCCTACAACACCATCTGCAACAGCAAGCGTTCCTTAAAAGCCATCTTTTATATGGCCGTACAGGACGACTGCCTCCGCAAGAATCCCTTTGACTTCCAGATCAATGAGGTTATCAACGATGATACCGTACCAAAGGTGCCGCTTACCCCTACACAGGAAAACGAGCTTTTGGACTTCATGCAGAACGATCCCGTCTATGTCAAGTATTATGACGAGGTGGTGATCCTGCTGGAAACCGGGCTTCGTATTTCCGAACTCTGCGGTCTGACGCCCGCCGACCTGAATTTTGAAAAGCGCTTTGTGAATGTAGACCACCAGCTTTTGAGAAGCACCGAGGACGGCTACTATATCGAAGCGCCAAAAACAGAAAGCGGATTCCGTCAAGTGCCGATGAGCGCAGCCGCCTATGAAGCGTTTGAGCGCGTGTTGAAGAAGCGCAGGGACGGCAGGTGCATTGAGGTTGATGGTTATAAGGACTTCCTGTTCCTGAACCGGGACGGCCTGCCCAAAACCGCCGTCAACTATGACGCCATGTTCAAGTGCCTTGCAAAGAAGTACAACAAGTGCCACAAGGAGCCGCTGCCCGATGTGATGACGCCGCACACCATGCGGCATACATTCTGTACCAGAATGGCAAACGCGGGCATGAACCCCAAGGCATTGCAGTACATCATGGGACACGCCAACATTGTAATGACGCTGAACTATTACGCCCACGCTACTTTCCATTCCGCACAGGAGGAAATGGAACGGCTGCAAGCCAAGGCAAAACCCACCACAGAGGCCAAGCCGGAAGCTGTGGCGGAAAGCGCCGAGGAAACCAAGGCGGCATAAGTAGTACGCAGAATTTACTACTGCTTTTACTACTTTTGAGAGTGAAAACATGAGGGGTAATAAAAAGATTTGTGAGGTTCTTCCGATATGAAAAGTGCCGGAAAAGCCCGAAGTAACGGGCTATACCGGCATATAAGAACATCTAAAGAGATAATTAGAAATCTATTAAATGATTATGATAAAAGTTTCAAGATGGAACATGGAACGATGCAGATGGAATAATTGATGCCGGATGCGCCTACATCTGCGAATGGGACGACCCCACAGATAAAATATCTCAGGGAGATAGCTTTACAGATCAGCAACTGCGAATCATTGCAAAAGATTTGGGAGTTCCGGATGACCTTAATGTAGAGATTCGTCAATCGCCGAAAGCATATTGGGAGGCTGCTGGCCTTTGGGATATTTATGTTGAGATAACTCATAACGGAAAACTAGTGGCATCGGGAAGCTTCGATGTTGAAACGGGAGAGATGGGACGCAACATTTATATCTATACTCCCGTCTGATACTCTTTTTCTTCAAAGCTTCTGCAAGCAGTGCGCCGTGGTACCACGGCACGATTTTTGAATCCGATTTCTAAAAAT
>USQO01000087.1 GCA_900556845.1 uncultured Bacteroides sp.
AAGATTTAAATTAATATTAGATATTTTGGAATGCAAATATAAAATAAATTACCAAATAAAAACAAATGTAAAGTGCAATTTAGCCGATTAAGGTCGGTATTTAACTATTTTGCCCGTTATAGTGTTACTTCTGTTACGCATCCTGTATGATTGTAAAATACACGGTCACCCCATAATGCACGGAACACTGCATACTTGTCTACTCCCGAACAATGGCATACTCCGAGTCGCTCCGGCAGGTCTTCCGACAGATAGGCTGCTATCACCTGATCTTTCTCAGATACCGCATTGTGGATATGAAAACCTCCCAGTAACAGTTTCAGTGGAAGTACCGGAAACTGCCTGCGTACCCTGCGCAAGGCATTCGTGATTCCTCGGTGCGAACAGGCACTCAGCACAGCCATTCCTTCTTTGCCTTGTAGCACTACAGCCAGCTCGTCATCAAAGCAGTCGGGCTGCAATGCTCCGTTCCGCTGCACCAGAAACTGTTCGAAGTGAGTGTCCCGTTCATCTTCTACAGGCAAATCGGGAAAGACCCACAAGCCAGATACTAACTCCATGGTCTGCTCCACAAAAAGGAAACGCGACAAATCCAGTCCTTCCGTTCCCTTCATCCCGTTCTCACGCTCTCCCTTGAACTTCCGGTCGAATGCCTCACGCTTGCACACCACACGCGCACGGGTATTTACTTCCAGAAAAGCCTTCAGTCCCCCACTATGGTCACTGTGCCCGTGTGAGAGTACCAGATAATCTACCCGTTGCAAGTCGGCACGCAGCAAGCGTGCATTCCGTACAAAAAGCTCGGAAGCCCCCGTATCAAACAAAACCACCGCATCGGGCAGTTCTACATAAAGACACAATCCGTGTTCTGCCTGCAACTTACGGCCGTACACACAGTTTTCCGTCAGTGTTGTAATCTTACATTCCATATGCTATATGTTATATTTTCATCGTTTCCCGGCATCCTGCCTGTCACAAATGTACGCAAAAGCTTCCGCCCGACAAAATGCAACGCGGCATTCTGTTTGCTGTTTCATAAAAAGAAGTATCTTTGCACCATTATATATATAAAGGTACATCCTTTTCAAACAACTAACTAAAAACAATCTATTATGAAGAAACATTTTATTCCGGCTCTTTTTGCCATCCTGCTCACAAGCAGCTGCTGCACACCGTCCTCACAAGACACGTCGCTCATCCTGCCTGTGCCGTCTACTACCCCCAGCGCTGCCCAGCAGCAACAGATAGCCCGCAAGTACGGCATGTTCATCCATTTTGGTATCAACACTTTCCACGATGAAGAATGGACCGACGGTTCCAAACCGGCTTCTTCGTATGCTCCTTCGGCTATCGATGCAGAACAGTGGATACAGACAGCCAAGGATGCCGGCATGAAGTACGTTATCCTGATTACGAAACATCACGACGGATTCTGTCTTTGGGACAGCCAGTATACCGACTACGACGTAGCCAGCTCGGGCAATCCTACCAATGTGGTAGAAGAAGTAGCCAAGGCCTGTAAGAAACACGGTATCGGTCTGGGACTTTATTATTCTTTGTGGGACCGCAAGGTAAACGGCGATGTAGCCGACCGCAAGCAGGATGCTGCTTACAATACCTATATGATTAATCAGTTGGAAGAACTTATCACGATTGCCGAAAAACATACGCCTATCGTCGAATTCTGGTTCGATGGCGGCTGGGTAAAGCCCAACTACCGATGGCCGGTGATGGACATCTATCAGACCATCAAAAAACGCCAGCCCGACTGCCAGATAGGTATCAACTGGAGCATCGGTTCGCCTGAAAATGCCGACAAGCACCCTGTCTTGCCGCAAGACCAACAAGAGGGATATCCTATCCGTTATTTCCCAAGCGATTTCCGTCTGGGCGACCCATACTTGCCGGCCGACAACGACCCGAAAGTGTTTACGCATGATGGCAAAGACTATTACATGCCGTGGGAATCGACCGTCTGCATCAGTCAGCGATGGTTCTACAACACGACCGACCATACATTTAAATCGGTAGACGAGCTGGAGAAACTTTACCGCCAATGCACCAAGAACGACAATATCCTTATTCTGAACTGTCCGCCCAACCGTGACGGCCAGTTGCGTGCAGAAGATATAGCGATTCTGAAAGAGCTCCGCAAACGCATTGAGCTCTGATTAAACTCCGAATAACCCGTACGGCATTCACCTCTGTAATAGCTGCAGAAGTGCAATGCCGTACTTTTAAACCTAAATTACACAACAATCATGCACACCACACAGTCCCTCCAACCCCACGCTGCGCCCAAGCGGCTGCTTGCTCTCGATGTCATGCGCGGCATGACCATTGCAGGTATGATTATGGTCAATGATCCCGGTTCGTGGAGTTACATTTATGCCCCGTTGCGCCATGCCGCATGGAACGGGCTTACTCCTACCGATCTCATTTTCCCGTTTTTTATGTTCATCATGGGTATTTCTACTTATTTTTCCCTGCGGAAATTCGAATTCAGGCAAACTCGTACCAGCCTGTATAAAATCCTGAAGCGCACCCTGCTGATATTTCTGGTCGGACTGGCCATCAATCTTTTTGTACAGCAATATTTCAATCCGGGGGCTTCGCTTGCCCATCTGCGTATACCGGGTGTCATGCAGCGACTTGCACTGGCCTATGGCATTGCCTCGCTGCTGCTCCTGCATATTCCGCACAAATACCTGTTGCATCTGTCGGCGGGCTTGTTGCTTTTTTATGCCTTGCTCCTGCATTTTACAGGAAGCACCAGTCTTACCCCCGACAACATTGCCATCCTGACAGACAAGACTTTGCTAGGCGAAAGTCATCTTTATACTGATTACCTACCCGATGGAACTCCCATCATCTTCGACCCCGAAGGTCTGCTGGGATGCATCAGCAGTACAGCTCACGTACTGATAGGCGCTTTTACCGGAATGCAAATTGCCCGTTATAAAAACAATCCGGAACAAGTGATACGCACCCTGTTTCTTACCGGCACCCTGCTGCTGTTCTGCGGACTGCTCCTCAGCTATGGCTGCCCACTCAACAAGAAAATATGGAGCAGCACCTTCGTACTGACGACCTGCGGGTTCGGCTCCCTGCTGCTGGCATTGCTCATCTGGAACATCGACATTAACAGCCACCGGCGCTGGACACGCTTCTTCGAGGTTTTCGGCATCAACCCGCTTTACCTTTATGTACAGTCCGCTTTTCTGTCCGTCCTGCTATCCTCCTGCAAGCCGTACGCTTACGAGCATTTTCTTGCTCCGGTCTTTGGAGCATACGGAGGCTCACTGACATGGGCAGTACTTTTTGTCCTTCTCAACTGGCTTCCGGGATACTGGCTCTACCGCAAACATATTTATATCAAGCTCTAGCTGTAGGCATTTTTGTATACAACAATAAACATTTTGTTGCAGTTCGCCCTACAAATCTTTAAACTATGTTATAAAGCAGAATTTTTAGCCGCTTTCACTTGCAGATTCGCAGAAAAGCAGTACCTTTGCAATGTGTTTTTCATAGTATTAGATTTAAGGTTAACAAAGGTTGGAGTACAGCGGTACTCCTTTTTTTATGTCCTAAAGTATCGAAACGTCCCGCCTTCCCTTTACAGGAAAAACGGGACGATATTTTTTTCTATGCAGTTAACTTTATGCTTCAACAGATTTCCAGTCGCTGATGGTTCCTGTATCCGAAGAAAAAACGGCACCTATCTTATATAACTTGCGGTTGTCTGACGCATACTCACGCACATACCCTTTTTCTTCAATCTGCCGCAAGGCTTCATCGGCGGTACCATCCAACTTAAACTCAAAGATATACACATACTGCGGAGTTTCCACAACACAGTCCACACGACCTTGACTCTGCACTTTTTCTGTATAAATCGTATAGACACTCAGCAGACGCAGAAGCAGGTAGAAAGTATAATGAAAATACCGTTCGCGCTCACGCTCGTTCTCTTTACGGTGCATGGTGTAAGGTATGCTTGCCAAAAAGGATGTCAGGCCCGTACGGAAATTATCTACCTCACCTTTCCGCAAAAAAATAGTAGCTTCCCTCACCCACGGATTGATTTTATCACCGTTGTCAAAATACTTCGACGCCACCATCGTCAGAAAACCTTCCTTGACCTCCTTGTTGGGATAGTCCAGCAAGAACAGATTAAAATCCATGTCAAAAGCCTTAATAGTCAAATACCCGCTCTGATAAATCATCGGGAGAGGTTGTTCCACATCCGCCTTGTAATCGATAAACTCTTTCGGAGCATAAAACTTACCTGTAATATCATCCATCTGTTCATCCGTATGCGAGAGCAAACGAATAAGATAAGTAGGTGTACCGCTCTTAAACCAGTAATCCGATATCCGCTGTGCATCGAAAGCATTCAGCAGACTGAATGGATTATAGACATCTGTCAGCCGATCGCTGAAATGGTAACCGTCATACTGCGCCTTCAGACGGTCGCGCATCTCATCGTAAGAGCAATGATAAGCTTCAGCCATACTTTCTACCGGCTCACGAAAAGTCGCATCAAGTTCCTCTTGCGTGATACCGCAAAGTGCCTCATACTTATTGTGCATACTGATATCCTTAGGCTGATTAAAACCGCTGAACACGCTCACCTGCGAGAATTTCGTAACTCCGGTAAGAAATACAAACTGAAGATGCTCGTCAGCTCCCTTAAACACCGAATAAAAAGCTTTCAGAATATTGCGGTGCTCTTCCTCCAGATGTTTGTCCACATCCAGTACATCCAGTATCGGCTTGTCGTATTCATCAATCAGTACTACGGCACGCCTTCCGCTCTGCTCGTGTGCAGCTTTAAGCACCTTCATAAAGCGGTTTCCCAAATCAGTTTCAATATCTCCTGCATCCAGCGAATACTGCTTTTCCCAATCAGAAACATAACTGGCAATACGATTTTCCAGTATTCCCTGCTTCGTAAAGTTTGAACCGTTAAAATCTATATGAAATACGGGATACACTTTCCACTCCTTCTCGAGGCTGTCTATCTTCAAGCCTTTAAACAATTCCTTTCGACCCAGAAAATAGTTCTTCAGTGTAGAAACAAGCAGGCTTTTTCCAAAACGTCGGGGACGGCTCATAAAGTAAATCGAGCCCTCATGAACAAGCGAATAAACCATATCCGTCTTATCTATGTATACATATCCGTCTTCTATAATGCGGTCAAAACTTTGTATTCCAATTGGATATTTCATGGATAAACAATTAAATAATTAATAATTCAGGAACGATAAACACTGGTTTCATTCAAGCTTTTATACAAAAATATAAAATGCTTGTCAGTAACAAAGCAAAAAACATACACATTTATTTCACACTCAAACAAAATGTCGTACATTTGTTTGTATTATTTCTAATATAATCTATAAACCATGAAAAAACTAAATCTTTTACTAACCTGTACATGTGCATTTTTTGCACTTTCGGTACAGGCACAAAAGCAACTGTTACTCTCATCTCCCGACGGGAAACTGAAATCAACCATCACCATCGGCGACAAGCTTACTTATGACATTTCCTGCAACGGCCAGCAGGTACTGGCACCCTCGCCTATCTCGGCCAAGCTGGACAACGGGAAGGTATGGGGCGACAAGGCTCGTCTGAGCAAAGCCACAGAGAAAAAGAACGATACACAAATCGAGGCGCCTTTCTACCGGGCCAGCCGTGTGCGCGATTACTACAACGAGCTTACACTCCGCTTCAAGGGCGACTACAGCGTCGTATTCCGCGCCTATAACGACGGAGTAGCATACCGCTTTGTCAATCACGCCAAGAAACCGTTCTGCATTGTCAGCGAGGAGGTAGATTACCGCTTCCCGAACGATGCTCCGGCCACAGTTCCGTATGTAGCAGTCGGTGAAGATGGTGACTATAACGCCCAGTTCCACAACTCATTCGAGAACGTGTATGCCACCAAAAAGATTTCCGAGCTCAACAAGCAGCGTCTGATGTTCCTGCCGCTCGTCGTACAGCCTACACCGGACGTAAAGGTCTGCATCACCGAAACCGACCTCAACAATTATCCGGGACTGTATCTGACCAACGCCACCGGTACTCATTCGCTGAGCGGCGTGCAGGCTCCTTATCCCAAAACAGAGAAACAAGGCGGACACAATAACTTGCAGATGCGTGTAACCGAACGCGAAGGTTATATCGCCAAAGTAGACGGACCGCGCAATTTCCCCTGGCGTGTGGCAGTAGTGACTACCAGCGACAAGCAGCTGGCAGCTTCCAATCTAAGCTACCTGTTGGCAGAGCCTTCCAAAGTATCGGATACATCATGGATTAAACCGGGTAAAGTAGCCTGGGAATGGTGGAACGACTGGAACCTGTATGGCGTAGACTTCAAGACGGGTGTAAACAACGCTACTTATAAGGCATACATCGACTTTGCTTCCCAGTACGGAATCGAATATGTGATTCTGGATGAAGGTTGGGCCGTAAACTTGAAAGCAGACCTGATGCAGGTAGTCGATGAAATCAATCTGAAGGAGCTGGTAGACTATGCTGCAGCACGCAACGTGGGCATCATCCTTTGGGCTGGCTATTACGCTTTCGAACGGGATATGGAAAATGTATGCCGTTATTTCTCCGAAATGGGCGTGAAAGGCTTTAAGGTAGACTTTATGGACCGTGACGACCAGCTGATGACGGACTTCAACCACCGTGCAGCAGCCATGTGTGCCAAATATCACCTCATTCTCGACCTGCACGGTACCCATAAGCCTGCCGGACTGAACCGTACCTATCCTAATGTCCTGAATTTCGAAGGTGTACACGGACTGGAACAGATGAAGTGGCGTCCTGCCGGATTCGACCAGCTTACTTACGACGTAATGATTCCGTTTATCCGCCAAGTAGCAGGCCCGATGGACTACACCCAGGGAGCCATGCGCAACGCTACCCGCCAGAACTACTACCCGAGTAACAGCGAACCGATGAGTCAGGGTACACGCTGCCACCAGCTGGCCATGTACATCATTCTGGAATCACCGTTCAACATGCTGTGCGACTCCCCCAGCAACTATATGCGCGAGCAGGAGTCTACACAGTTTATCGCTCAAATCCCGACCGTATGGGATGAAACCATCGTTCTGGACGGCAAGATGGGTGAATACATCCTTACTGCCCGCCGCAAAGGGGATACATGGTATGTAGGCGGTCTGAACAACTGGGATGCACGCGATGTGGAAGTCGACCTTTCTTTCCTTGCTTCAGGCAACCACAAAGCCGTTCTCTTTAAGGATGGTGTCAATGCACACCGTGCCGCATGCGACTACAAGCGCAAAGATATTACCGTAAACCCCGGCCAGCCTCTGAAAGTACACATGGCACCGGGCGGTGGCTTCACATTGCAAATCAACTGATGCACGGCGGACATAAGTTCCGCATATAGCATAAGATTGGAAAAGCCGTATCGAAAACCTGACTTCAGCACTTCGATACGGCTTTTATTATAATTTACCTGTCACAGAACGGATTACATATTTCTTTCACTTATTCATAAAAATAATAAAACCCTAGATTTTTCTCATTGCTAAACCATCTTCTGTTTACAATTTATACCTGTCTCTTATACACAT
>USQO01000088.1 GCA_900556845.1 uncultured Bacteroides sp.
AGTATGTTTTATAGCATATAATTTAAAAACTATGGTTTTTATTGACGTATGTCAAAAAAAGGGCTACTTTCTGTAAAAAACAAATTTTTATATCAGCAATTATTTAACCTGAATCTGTAGATTGCTGAGTTCTGTATCAGCATGCTTAGATGTCAAGTTGTGTTGTCTTACTGTTATTGTATGCGTTTTACTTCTTGTTATTTGGGGCAAAGAAAATACTTGTTTGTAAACAGTCTGTTCTTTTGCCGGGCGAAGCAAGTATCCGGTTTCTTTTTCGAAACGGTTGTACAGACGTAACAGTATTTGGTTTTTGCCTTTTTCCAATGGGAGTAAAACAAACTCCTTACGGAACTGACACCGATATGGGTTCAGATGTTTCATAATAGATTCTCCATTCAGGTAAACTTCTACGCCATTGCCGGCACCAATTTCCATTAATAGGTTTTGTGCTTTAGGAGATTCTACCTCCTGCATCAGGAAGTAGCTTTCCAGAATGTTTGCCTGGAAATGACTTTCTTCTTTAGTACATTCTTGCCACTTGCCATTTCTTACAGGAGCTTGCTCTAAATCAACCTTCAATGTAGAAGGTGCATCGAATAATCCGCTGCCAGGACCGCAAAGATAACGTTTGCCCCATGCAGTTTGTGGATATGTCTGTAATGCAGATGCTTTACCTTCATTCAGTTTTATCGTATATGTTTTACCGTCAACTGTAATGTCAACTTCTTTTCCTGCTTCCTGTTCTGTATAAACAAGTTCCAGAGCCTTGAAGTTGCGTTCAACATTCCAGGTATAGCTTACAGTGCTTCGGTAGTTGCTGTAATAATCGAAGCATGAATAACTGTAGTTTGGAGTAGCATTACCTCTATTAAGCAGTGAGCCTTTTACGCTAGCCATTGGTTGTGGTATAATGGGCTGGTCAAAATTCAAAGTTACCACTTCGATGTTTTGATCACTGTAAGCTGTGGTAGGCAGGTAAACGATAATCTTGTCACCTTTTTGTTTTGTCTCGGTATAATTGCCTTTAGCGCTTATCAGTTTTCGGTCCGGTATAGTTAACTCAATAATGTCTTTTTCCGGACGTTTACCAGAAAGAATTAGGTTCAGCTCTGTTCCTTTTCTGGTAGTTGTACCCCAGTCAAACAATTCGCGGAATGGAGATGCTTCTGTTCCATAGATTGCATATCCATATTTTTTCAGCCAACCGCCTATGCCTTTCAGTACTTCTTTTTCAAAAGGAACAATAGAACCGTCACCTTTTGGACCGATATTCAGTAAGAAGTTTCCTCCATGTGATACTACATTTATCAGGCTGCGCAGTTTCTCCATAGTTTTTACATGTACATCGCCTCTTTCTTGCCATGAACGGTAACTCCATGTTTCGTCAAACATTGAAGCTGCAGTTTGCCATGCGCTTTGCAGTACACCTTCGGGATATTTGTTATCCGCCATAACGCTGAAGTCATATTGATCATTTCCCAATCGGCCACTTACCATACAGTCCGGTTGAAGTTTATGTACAAGTTGGTATAATTCTTTACTCTGTTCAGGAGTATTTGAACCCATGTCAAACCACAGCTCTGAAATAGGACCGTAGTTTGTGAGCAGTTCAGTAACTTGTGCTTTAGAGAACTCTTGGTGTTGTGGTGTTACAAAGTCGCAGTTGTGGCTGGAAATAGGATAAGCCTGTGGAAAGTGCCAGTCAATGATTGAATAATAAAGTCCCAAACGGATACCACCACTTTGACAAGCATCTGCCAGTTCCTTTACAAAATCACGTTTAGATGGTGTTGCATCGTATGAGTTATAGTCGGTTGTAGCAGTTTTAAACATACAGAATCCATCATGATGCTTGGTTGTAATGACAATGGACTTCATCCCGGCTTCCTTAGCCAGTGCTACAATTTCGTCTGCGTTGAATTGGGTTGGGTTGAAACGTAGGGCTGTATCTCCATACCAGTCACTGAATATTCCGGCAAATGATTGAATCTGTTCGCTGTATCCGCGGGTCACCGGTTTTCCTTCCCAGACACCTCCCAGCTCAGAATACAATCCGAAGTGAATAAACATCGAATACTTACTTTGATGCCATCGCTCATAGGCCGCTTGCGAAATTTGAGCTTTGGCTTGAAATACAGTTACACAGGTTAATAAAATAAGGAATAGTTTTTTCATGATATTGTATTTTGGTTTTCGATAATTTACAAATATAGCCACTTCTTTTTATTTTTCATTTTTTTACTTAGGACTTTTTATGTAATTTCGCGGCTTAATTTAAAATGTGTATAAAAACAGATGAAAAAAGTATTGGTTTTATTAAGTGTAATGTGTTCACTGGTTACAGTAGCCGTTGCGCAGAACATTCAGTTACATTATGATTTGGGACGTGCTATGTATAACTCATTGGATAATCGTCCTTGGGTGACTACCACGGTAGAAATGTTTAAGGCAGATAAATGGGGAAGCACTTATTTCTTTGTTGATATGGATTATACCAGTAAAGGAGTTGACTGTGCCTATTGGGAAATTGGCCGTGATTTGAAATTTTGGGAAGCTCCAGTTGCCGCGCATATAGAATATAATGGTGGTTTGAACTATATTAACAACGCTTATCTGGTAGGACCGAACTATTCATGGAACAGCGCAGATTTTTCAAAAGGCTTTACATTCAGTGCTATGTATAAGTATATTCAGAAAAATCCGGAACCCAATAGTTTCCAGTTGACTGCAACTTGGTATTTGAACTTATGGAAGGGCAGATTTACATTCTCGGGCTTTGCTGATTTTTGGCGTGAAAAACATACCGATGCCAATGGAAACAATCATAATTTGATTTTCATTTCCGAACCTCAGTTCTGGTTTAACTTGAATAAGTTCAAGCATGTTAATGAAAATCTGAATTTAAGTATCGGAAGCGAGTGGGAATTATCTCAGAATTTTGCTGTTCGTGATGGCTTCTATTTCATCCCTACATTGGCAATGAAATGGACTTTTAATTAATCATATTTGTATTGTACAAAAAAAGACTCCTTATGCAATCAGCTCTTTTCGAAGGCTGTTAGCATAAGGAGTCTTTTCTTTATATCAACAATACTTATTTTTTCTTTTTTCGTCTTCTGCGTTTGCCATTTTGCAGTTGGCGATGTTTATATCGGATTATTTTCTTATAACCTACGTAGAAAGCCAGAAGACCGATAGTAAGCAGAATAATCAGTACCAGTCCGCCTCCCAAATTGTCTCCCTTTACGTGCGACCACATTTCCAGAACAGCTTCTGTGCGTTCACCCGAATCATGAATCATGGCACATCTGGCAACGATACTGCTGTCAGGGTATTGAATGGGGTCAATAGGAATCGACTTTGCTTCGGAGCCGAAGAAGTAAGCCAAATTACTGTATTGCTCAATCGTGGAATCAACTTGCGCTTCCAGGATTTCTGGAGTTGCTATGGCACTTACATAACCGGTTGTTTCCATATTGGCTAAAGCAACTTCCGGCTGGCAGAGATAGTTGATGAAATAACTGGCAGCCTTGGGATTTTTGGCATATCGTGGTATTACCCATCCGTCAAACCATACATTGCTTCCTTCTACCGGAACCTCATACCCCAGCTCTACACCTACTGACGTTGCTTCTTCGATAGCCCATACTGCATCACCGCTCCAGGTCATGTTCAGATATGCCTTGTTTTTTGTCATCATTTCTTTTCCGAAATCAGCCTCCCAACCGGCAATGTTTGGCTTCATTTCTTTGAGCAACTTTTCTACCGTTGCGATAGCTTCGTCCGAATAGTTGTTCATTAAGTCACTGACACGAATTTTCCCATCTTTCAGTTCATCACGGTGAGCATAAATAATGGCTGTACCATAAGCATCACGGTAACTATCTTTCATGAGCAGTTTATTGCGATAGCGGCTGTCCCATAATGAAGCCCATGTCTTTGCATCATTTAGTGGAACATATTTTTTGTTGTATAGAATACCGGCCGTTCCCCACATGTATCCGATGGCGTAATGTTCGGCCAGTTTCCCCGGTTGGCTTACTCCATTGAGCTGTTCACGGATGTAAGGCGACTGATTCTTCAGATAATTGGGCGTATTGGCGAAATTAGTGTCGATAGGGAGTAACAGGTCTTTCTTCAGCATTCGTTCGATGATATACTCCGAAGGGCAAACAACATCGAAATCCTCATGGCCGCGTTCGATTTTTGTAAGCATAATCTCATTGATGTCGAATGTCTGATAGATTACGCGTATATTTTTACCGGTTTGCTTTTTATACCAGTTTGGAAATTCCTCCAGAACTCCTTCATCAATATAGTCTCCCCAGTTGTAAACCTTCAGTACCTCTTCCCTGGGCTCTTGGTTATAGCAGCCCGCTAAGGTCAGAGTTCCGAGGAGTGCCATTATAGCATATATAAATTTTATAGTTCTCATGTTTTGGGTATGCGATATCTAAAATTACTTGGTATTTTTCTTTCCGCTGCGGCGGTTCATAAAAATGAGCAGCAACAGGACGACAATGAAAATGATGGTCGACAGGGGACGAAGTTCTGGTGTAAGTCCTCCTTTACGGGCATCCGAGTATATATAGGTGGACAGTGTTTCCAGTCCCTCGTTACCGATTGTAAAGATGGTTACGGCAAAGTCGTCAATCGAAATGGTGACAGCCAGCATAAATCCTGAAATCATTCCCGGAAGAATTTCAGGGATGATGACCTTTCGTAAAGCTTGCCCTGGTGTAGCTCCCAAATCCAATGCCGCTTCGTATAGGTTTGGATTCATCTGTTTCAAGCGCGGCATTACGCTAAGAATAACGTAAGGCGTGCAGAATGCGATGTGGGCCAGAACTACAGTCGTATATCCTTGTGGTACTCCTAATGAAACAAACAGCAAAAAGAGGGATACACCCATAATAATATCTCCGTTCAGGATGGGGATATTATTTATGAAGGTAATGGCCTGACGAGCTTTGGAACGTAGATTGAAGATACCAATCGCTGTAAATGTGCCGAGAAGTGTAGATACGGTAGCTGTAATCAGGGCAATGGTTACTGTATTCCACAATGCATTCATCAAGGAATGGTGGGTACCTTGCACAAACAGGTTTTTATAAAGTTGTGTAGAGAACCCAGTCCAGTTTCCCAATACGCGTGCCTCTGTGAATGAGTATACCATGATAATAAGGATAGGAGAGTACAGCAGGAGCAACAACAGCCACAGGTATCCCTGGCAAAATATTTTTTTGATCATAATATACCTCCTTCCTGTTCTTGATTGTCATCCGATGCAAACAGCGTAGCAGCACCAATAAGGAACAGCATGATGAGCGATAAGGCTGCACCGTAATTCCACATACTGTTGTTGATATTTTCCTGAATGGTGGTACCGAACAGTTTAATGTTGTTCATGGTCAGCAGTTCGGCAATAGCAAATGTTGATATGGTAGGCATGAATACCATTAATATACCACTGGCTACTCCCGGCATGGAAAGTGGCAGGATGGTTTTGATGAAAACCTGCCGCGGAGTTGCACCCAGGTCTTGAGCTGCCTCAATGTAGCTCTGGTCCATTTTTTGCAACGTATTGTAAATAGGGTAAATCATAAACGGCAGATAGTTGTACACCATACCGAAAATAAGGGCTCCTTCTCCCAGCGGGAGTTGGAGAAAATCGAATAAAGCAACTGTGGCAAGTGTACGAATCAGGATGTTTACCCACATGGGGAGTATGAACAGCATGACTACTATCTGTGCATATCCCGTTTTCATACGGCTGAGTATGTAGGCGGCAGGATATCCCAGCACTATACATATCAGGGTGTTGACGATGGCAATTCCAATGGAATAAACAAATGTGTTTATTGCTTCCGGATGGGCCATGAATTTTTGGAAATTATCGAAGGTAAATGCTCCGTTCTCGTCTGTGAATGAGTAGACGACGATTAGAATCAATGGCAACACCACGAACAGTGCCGCAAATATCACGTAAGGGATGGTCCAACTCTTCCGTGAAGAAAAAAACTGACGAATTATAGCTAATTGCACCTCGTTTCTTTTTTAAGATTTTACATGTTGTTTTTTCTGCTGATATGAATTTTTTCGGCAGGTATACTGATACCTACGTGGTCGCTTTTGTCCCATACATCGTTGGTGTCAACGTATACATCCTCGTCCCAATCCGAAGCCACGGTCAGATGGTAGTGGTCGCCTTTGTAAAGGATTCCACGGATATTACCGGTGAGCATACCGTCTTCTTCATTGTCTTGCAGGACTATACCGTCGAAAGGAACTTCTACCGTTACTTTCATGCCGGGACTTATATTTTGGGTTTCCGAAGCCAGACACTCGAAAGTACAACCTAAAAATTCTACATGGGTAGAATCCACCAGCGTTCCTTCGAATGTGTTACAGATACGCTCTTTTTTCATAATATGGATGTCTTCGGGCTTGACGAGCAGTCCGACTTCTGTTCCTACCGCAAAATGATGATAGTCCTGTACGATGAATTCATAACCGTTGCAGACTACAACCATTTCGTAATGCACGCCTTTGAAGATACATGAAGTAACTTTGCCTCTGAACTGTGCGGCATCCGATATGGGGAAGATATACAGGTCTTCGGGGCGTATTACAACATCGACAGGAGCATTGTTGCCGAAACCTTCGTCCACGCAGTCAGCTTCCACGCCGGCAAATCTTACCTTCTTGTCGTGCAGCATAATACCATTCAGAATGTTACTTTCACCGATAAAGTCGGCAACAAATGAGTTTACCGGTTCGTTGTATATATCGGTTGGAGTGCCTATCTGCTGAATTTTTCCTTCGCTCATTACAACGATGGTGTCACTCAGTGTCAAGGCTTCTTCCTGGTCGTGCGTTACGTATACGAAAGTGATGCCCAGTCGTTTATGCATTTCTTTCAGCTCCATTTGCATATCCTTTCGCATTTTCAGGTCGAGTGCAGCCAATGGTTCATCCAGCAGCAGAACTTCCGGTTCGTTAACGATTGCCCGGGCTATGGCCACACGCTGCTGTTGCCCCCCGGATAAGGAGTTAACATCACGATACTCATAGTCGCTCATGCTCACCATTTTCAGGGCCGATTTCACTTTACGGGTAATTTCATCTTTAGGAAGTTTCTTCAGTTTTAGTCCGAAAGCGATGTTATCGTATACATTCAGGTGAGGGAACAAAGCATATTTCTGGAATACGGTATTTACAGGACGCTTGTGTGGAGGAGTTTGCGTAATTTCTTTGCCTGCAATTCGGATAACTCCTTCGCTGGCTGTCTGAAAACCGGCCAACAGACGAAGCAGTGTGGTTTTTCCGCATCCGGATGGACCAAGGATGGTGACGAATTCTCCCTTCAGAATGTTCAGGTTGATATCGTCTAACGCTATCTTATCATCAAAAACTTTGGTGACATGAGATATCTCAATGATGTTATTAGTTTCTTGCATATTTATTTTATTCGATTTGGCCGCAAAGGTACGTTTTTTATAGTATTATTTAGTATAATATAT
>USQO01000089.1 GCA_900556845.1 uncultured Bacteroides sp.
ATTATTTTTATTATGAAAAAGATTTTTTTAGCGTTGACAGTAGTTTTAAGTGTTTCAACTTCTGCCTTTGCAGGAAACAGCAGTAATAACAGTGCTGCCTGGAATATGGAAATCAACACCTACAAACTGGGCCGTTTTCTGGATTTGAAAGGACAGCAGTATGATGATGTGCTCATGATTTCAGAGCATTTTTCAGACGAATTGCGTAAAGTAAGTTTTGCTAAGGAAGAAGATAAGGCAAAAAGACTCCGTACTGCAGTTTATGGTAACTTGAAGTTGATGAAAAATACATTGACAGATGCTCAGTATAAAAAGTATGTGCACTTGGTTAATGTTACTCTTAAAAATAAAGGTCTGGATACTTATCTGACTATTGCCGAATAAGTAAGTGTCGTTTGTATAAAAATAGAAAAAGGCTTTCTGGTTTTTGAATCAGAAAGCCTTTTTCATTTTACAGCTTATAATAAATGTTCTTTGGAACTTCTCAATCTATTAAAATGAAAATATAATGCTTGTTTTTCTTACGGTTGTAATGTTTTTACGAAAAAAAATATCAATTTATTTGTTTATTACGAAAAACACTTATACCTTTGGAAAAAATTGAAGAGAGTTATGATAGCAACTAGTTTTACAATTATCGAAGTCTTGCATATTATTCGCGTCGTGGTGAAATCAGGATGTGAGGAAGGCTCATGTAATTAGTTGTATGATATAGAAAATGTAGAAAGCCTTTCTCACAGACGGTGGGAGAGGCTTTTTAATTGAAAATGAAGAATAAAATGAAACATCAGTTACGCAGTTCAATGAGTACGCAAGGCCGCCGTATGGCTGGAGCCAGAGCGTTATGGGTAGCAAATGGTATGAAAAAGGAAATGATGGGTAAACCCATTATTGCAATTGTAAACTCGTTTACGCAATTTGTTCCCGGCCATACACATTTGCATGAAATAGGCCAGCAGGTAAAAGAAGAAATAGAGAAACTGGGATGTTTTGCCGCAGAATTTAACACGATTGCCATTGACGACGGTATTGCCATGGGCCACGACGGAATGTTGTATTCTTTGCCATCACGGGATATTATAGCAGACAGTGTAGAGTATATGGTTAATGCTCACAAAGCAGATGCTATGGTATGTATTTCCAACTGTGACAAGATTACACCGGGAATGTTGATGGCAGCCATGCGACTGAATATTCCGGCTGTATTTGTTTCAGGCGGTCCTATGGAAGCCGGTGAGTGGAACGGACAACACCTTGACTTGATTGATGCTATGATTAAATCGGCAGATACGACCGTATCAGATGAAGATGTAGCACAGATTGAACATCGTGCCTGTCCGGGATGCGGAAGCTGTTCCGGAATGTTTACTGCCAATTCGATGAACTGCCTGAACGAAGCTATTGGTCTGGCTTTACCAGGAAACGGAACCATTGTCGCTACTCATGCAAACCGTAAGGAACTGTTTAAGAAAGCTGCGCAACTGATTGTGAAGAATGCATACAGATATTACGAAGAAGGAGACGATTCTGTTTTGCCACGCAGTATAGCTACTCGTGCCGCATTCCTCAATGCAATGACATTGGATATTGCTATGGGTGGTTCTACAAATACCGTATTGCATTTGCTGGCAATCGCCCACGAAGCCGAAGTAGATTTTAAAATGGACGATATTGATGCCTTGTCAAGAAAAGTTCCATGCCTGTGCAAGGTAGCACCTAATACACAGAAATATCACATTCAGGATGTCAACCGTGCAGGTGGTATCCTGAATATACTGGCTGAGCTTGCTAAAGGTGGATTGTTGGATACTTCGGTTAACCGTGTTGATGGAATGACATTGGCTGATGCCATTGAAAAATACAGAATAGACAAGGATGTTATCGATGCAGATGCCGAAAATGTCTATACCAGTGCCCCTGCCGGACAGTTCAGTATCAAGATGGGATCGCAGAACAGCCGGTTTAAATCGCTGGATACAGACCGTAGCGAAGGTTGTATCCGTGATTTGCAAC
This sequence comes from uncultured Bacteroides sp., assembly GCA_900556845.1. GTDB lineage: Bacteria > Bacteroidota > Bacteroidia > Bacteroidales > Bacteroidaceae > Phocaeicola. The sequence goes on from USQO01000089.1 coordinate 2,014, forward strand.
ATGCTTACAGCAAAGATGGCGGACTGGCTGTACTGAAAGGAAACATTGCTCTGGATGGCTGCGTAGTAAAAACTGCCGGAGTTGACGAAAGCATCTGGAAATTTACAGGTCCGGCTAAAGTTTTCGATTCTCAGGAAGCAGCCTGCGATGGAATCTTGAACGGAAAGGTTGTAAGCGGAGATGTAGTTGTTATTACCCACGAAGGCCCTAAAGGCGGTCCCGGCATGCAGGAAATGTTGTATCCCACTTCGTATATCAAATCCAAACACCTTGGTAAGGAATGCGCTCTGATAACCGACGGCCGTTTCAGCGGAGGTACATCAGGACTAAGCATTGGCCACATTTCACCCGAAGCGGCAGCCGGAGGAAACATCGGTAAGCTGGTGGACGGCGATATCATTGAGATTGATATACCGAACCGAACAATCAATGTAAAACTGACTGATGAAGAGCTGGCAGCCCGTCCGATGACACCGGTTACTCGCAACAGGACAGTATCCAAGGCATTGAAAGCCTATGCAAGCATGGTAAGCTCTGCCGACAAAGGTGGAGTAAGAATAATTGATTAAAGATTAGGAACAGATATGGAAAAAGAACTGATAACGGGATCTGAAGCATTGATGCGTTCTCTGGAAAGAGAAGGAGTAAAAACCATCTTTGGTTATCCGGGTGGAGCTATAATGCCGGTTTACGATGCTTTGTATGATCATTTAGATAAGATAAATCATATCTTGGTACGTCACGAACAAGGAGCAGCTCATGCCGCTCAAGGTTTTGCCCGTGTATCTGGAAAGGTAGGTGTATGCCTGGTTACCAGTGGTCCCGGCGCTACCAATACCATTACCGGAATAGCCGATGCCATGATTGACAGTACACCTATTGTCGTGATAGCAGGACAGGTAGGAGCAGGTTTGCTGGGTACCGATGCTTTTCAGGAAGTGGACTTGGTAGGCATAACCCAGCCAATCTCTAAGTGGAGCTACCAGATCCGTCGTGCCGAAGATGTGGCATGGGCAGTATCACGTGCCTTTTATATTGCCCGTAGCGGTCGTCCCGGGCCGGTCGTTCTAGACTTCGCAAAGAATGCACAGGTAGAAAAAACAGCATACAATCCAGTTGATGTCGACTTTATCCGCAGCTATGACCCCAATCCGGATATAGATATGGAATGTGTTAAGGCTGCTGCAGATTGCATCAATGCAGCCAAGCGTCCGCTTGTATTGGTAGGACAGGGGGTTGAGTTAGGAAATGCCCAGCAAGAACTTAAAAACTTTCTGGAGAAAGGTGACTTACCCTGCGGTTGCACTTTGCTGGGACTTTCGGCCATTGCTACCGACCATCCGCTGAACAAAGGAATGTTAGGCATGCATGGTAATTTAGGTCCAAACGTAAAGACCAACGAATGCGATGTACTGATTGCCGTAGGGATGCGATTCGATGACCGTGTAACCGGAGACTTAGCAGCTTATGCCCGTCAGGCAAAAGTTATCCATCTGGATATTGATCCTTCCGAATTTGGTAAAAATGTTCCTGTAGATATCCCTGTTCTTGGAAACTGTAAGACTACATTGGCGCTGCTTACCGAACTGATGAAAGAAAACAAGCATACCGAATGGATTGAAAGCTTCAAGCAATACGAAGAAACCGAATATGCCAATGTTATCCGTCCGGAAGTATATCCCGAAGAAGGTCCCATTAACATGGGTGAAGTCGTTCGTGCAGTGAGCGAGGCTACCCAGAACAAAGCCATATTGGTAACCGATGTCGGTCAGAACCAGATGATGGCCTGCCGTTATTTTAAGTTTACGCAGAAACGTAGTGTCGTAACATCCGGTGGTATGGGAACGATGGGATTTGGACTTCCGGCAGCCATTGGAGCCACATTTGGTGCACCCGACCGTACCGTATGCGTATTTATGGGTGATGGAGGTCTGCAGATGACCATTCAGGAACTGGGAACCATTATGGAGCAGAAATCCCCTGTAAAAATCATTTTGATGAACAACAATTACCTCGGTAATGTTCGTCAGTGGCAGGCCATGTTCTTCAACCGTCGCTATTCTTTTACGCCTATGATGAACCCGGACTATATGCAGGTGGCGCAAGCTTATGGTATCCCGAGTACTCGTGTGATGAGCCGTGAGGAATTGAGTGCAGGTATTGAGCAGATGTTGCATACAGACGGACCGTTCTTGCTGGAAGTTTGTGTAGTCGAAGAGGGCAAAGTGCTTCCGATGACTCCTCCGGGCTATCCGGTAAACCAGATGCTGTTGGATTGTTAATTTAAAAAGAGGGTACAGTTATGAATAGCGAAAAGACATTATATACAATCATTGTACATTCGGAAAACATAGCCGGTATATTGAATCAGATAACTGCCGTATTTACACGCAGACAGATAAATATTGAAAGCCTGAATGTATCGGCTTCTTCCATACAGGGAGTACATAAATATACGATAACCTGCTGGACTACACCCGATACCATAGAGAAAGTAGTAAAGCAGATAGAAAAAAAGATGGATGTGATAGCAGCCCGTTATTTTACGGAAGAAGAAATATTCCATCGCGAAGTAGCGATGTACAAGGTTTCTACTCCGGCTTTCGAGAATAATCCGCAGGCCTCGAAGATTATCCGTCAGTATAGTGCTCACATTGTAGAAGTAAACCCCACTTTCTCTATTGTAGAAATGGTAGGTGCCAGTGAGGATATTACAGCCTTATATCAGGAACTTCAGGCAGCAGGCTGTATTCTTCAGTTTGTCCGTTCCGGTCGTGTAGCCATATCTACAAGTTGCTTTGAGCGGGTAAACGAGTATCTTGATTACCGTAAAGAAAAATATCAGAGAGAAAAAGAAACTCAAAACTAAGCTGTTATGGATAAGGAGTGTAATAATAAAGTTGGTGTATACCAGTTTGTGGCAGAGCCCTTTCATGTTGACCTGACTGGAAGACTCACCATGGGAGTATTGGGAAACCATCTGCTTAACTGCGCCGGTTTTCATGCATCGGAAAGAGGATTTGGAATGGCTACACTGAACGAAAGCCGATATACGTGGGTATTGTCCAGACTGGCCGTAGAAATGACCGATGTACCCCGTGAGTATGAACCTTTTTCTATTGAAACCTGGGTAGAGAATGTATACAAGCTGTTTACCGACCGCAATTACTCCATTCTTGACAAGGAAGGCAAGCCGGTGGGATATGCCCGTTCTATCTGGGCCATGATTAGCATGGATACCCGCAAGCCTATAGATTTGCTCACCTTGCATGGAGGCCATATCGTAGACTATATCTGCGAAAAAGACTGTCCGATAGCCAAACCCGGCAGAATCAAAGTCACCGAAACAGAAGCTGCGGCCAACTGTCAGGTGAAATACAGTGATATAGATATCAATGGCCACGTAAACAGCATAAAATACATAGAACATATATTGGATTTGTTCCCGATTGATTTTTTCAAAACAAGAGGAGTTCGCCGCTTCGAAGTAGCTTATGTAGCCGAAAGCTATTATGGTGACACGCTTTATTTTTATAAAGAGCAGAAGAGCGAGAACGAATACGATATAGAAGTGAAGAAAAACAATGCGGAAGTAGTAGTCCGCTGTAAAGTGATATTTAACTGAATCATTAATAAAATGTCTGCGTAAAAGCAGGCCTTAAAAACTAAATTGAAAATGGCACAGATGAATTTTGGCGGTGTAATCGAAAATGTAGTTACCCGCGAGGAATTTCCACTTGACAAAGCACGTGAAGTATTAAAAAACGAAACTATTGCAGTAATTGGTTATGGTGTTCAGGGACCTGGACAGTCATTGAACTTGCGCGATAATGGCTTTAACGTAATCGTAGGCCAGCGCCAGGGTAAAACATACGAAAAGGCTGTTGCCGACGGATGGGTACCGGGCGAAACCCTGTTCAGCATTGAAGAAGCTTGCGAACGTGCAACTATCATCCAGGTATTGCTGTCGGATGCTGCACAGATTGCTTGCTGGCCAACCATCAAGAAATACCTTACTCCGGGCAAGGCACTGTATTTTTCACACGGTTTTGCCATCACTTATAAAGAAAGAACTGGTATCGTTCCTCCAGCAGACGTTGACGTAATTATGGTAGCTCCGAAAGGTTCGGGAACTTCACTGAGAACAATGTTCCTTGAAGGCCGTGGCTTGAACTCATCATACGCTATCTTCCAGGATGCTACCGGTAAGGCATTCGACCGTGTTATTGCCTTGGGTATCGGTGTAGGTTCTGGTTACTTGTTCGAAACTACTTTCAAACGTGAAGTTTATTCAGACCTGACCGGTGAACGTGGTACACTGATGGGAGCAATCCAGGGATTGTTGCTGGCACAGTATGAAACTTTGCGTGAAAACGGACATACTCCATCCGAAGCATTCAACGAAACAGTAGAAGAACTGACACAGTCATTGATGCCGTTGTTTGCTGCAAAAGGTATGGACTGGATGTATGCTAACTGCTCTACTACTGCTCAGCGCGGTGCATTGGATTGGATGGGCCCGTTCCACGATGCTACAAAACCTGTATTCCAGAAACTGTACAAATCTGTAGCAGACGGTATCGAAGCGCAGCGTTCTATCGATTCTAACTCACAGCCAGACTACCGTGAAAAACTGAACGAAGAATTGCGTCAGTTGCGTGAAAGCGAAATGTGGCAGACTGGTGCTGTAGTACGTAAGCTCCGTCCTGAAAACAATTAATGCACTACAGTCTGTATCAGACTTACCGTGTAATGCATAGAGAGAGTGCTGGTTGCTATACCGGCACTCTTTTTTTGTCTTATCTTTCGACTCATTAATTTCTGTATTCTTATTTCATTAGTTTCACAAGTTTTATTGTCTTTGCTTTTTTTGTCGGTTAGTCATCAGTGCATCATTGTTGTGACAAACATGCATCTTTTTTATGCTGAAACTATGGTATAAATGAGATACATGTTTATCATATCTGAGCGGAACTTGCGCAGTAATGATAAAAAAATGGTTACGGGCTAATAGAATCTCAACTTATGTTGAAAATATTATAGGTTTGACATTAATTAGATAATCGTTTCCCATGGTGAATTGTATAATAAGTTATATTTATTGGTAAAAATAATTGTGGTCTGGAATGTAAATGCGAAACCTTAGACCATTCTACTTATTTTATTACAACAATATAACAAAGTTCAAAGTAATATGAAAACAAAGAATTTATTAGGGATGCTGATGCTATTCCTGTTTACATTTATCTTTATCAGTTGTGACAAAGATGATTTGGCAGACAAAGTTGAGACCATACGAATGCATGTGTCTGCGGAAACTGATACTTATACTCCTTGGGGAAGCGATACTCCTGTAGAGTGTATGCTCTGTCTCTTATACACATCTCCGAGCCCACGAGACC
>USQO01000090.1 GCA_900556845.1 uncultured Bacteroides sp.
GAACAAACTTACAACTGAATCCTGTTTCCATTTACACAAAATTTTGGACAGTGTCAATCATTTTTAGATATTTTATTGTCTTTAAAATGAATAGAAATAAAGTGTCTCTGTCTCATTAACTTTTAATATTATTCACTCTTCCTTGTTATTGTTTTTGTTAATCATTTTTATTGTTTACCTCTAAAAACCCCATTAAAAAAGCATCAGGAAAAATAAACTTCTTTTCTCCTAATGTAAATCTGACATAGATAAACTTCTCATTTTTATTGATTTTTACGACTGTTCCTTTGCCAAACTTCTTATGAACTACAGTACTGTCAACCACTAATTTCTCAAGTTGTTTTTTGAGATCACTATCCTCTTTTATTGATTGCACAGATGGTGACTTCGCAGTAGTGAGCTCATTTACAGGGCGAGATTGTACAACTGGTACAGAATGAGGCTGTGAGGTCTTTGTTGTTCCTTGTTCAGTTTGCTTTTTATTGACTGTCTCAGTACCTTTTGAATAGGAATCAGAAGCTATCTGTGTCATTGAGGATTGCTGATTGTAGAAGAGTTTTTCATACTGTTCCTTGCGGATGGTAGTATCCCAGCCACCTACTTCGTCTGCTATATGTCTATTGATACCAGTATATGTCAGACTCGCATCTTCATAACGTTTGAATTTGAAGATAGCGTCGTTCATCAGCGGTGCATTAAATACACCGAGTGAACATAGCATATTAAAGTCCTCGACACTTAAACCTGTAACTTTCTTGAACAGTCCTGGCTCTAACTGTGTAATGACATCTTTCAGGCACCTTTCACGATAGTCGGTCAAATACATAAATACGGGAATACGAGTAGCAAACTTTATCAGTTTCTCTTGAATCTGTTTGCGTTTACTCTTCATTTCCTTTTCCTCGTCAGAAATTTCCTTTTTCTCCTTTGGGGTTGGATTGGGATTTTCTTTCTTTGCCTTTTTGACGGCCTCGGATTTATTGATGATGGTAGTAAGATCATTGTTCAGGTTACGGAACCCTTCTATATTCATTAAGGCTTTCATGGCTTCAGGACTCGCAAGCAAACGTTTCAGCGTATCATTATCAACATTTACAAGCAGGGCTGATTCCCATCGTTTTGCCAATAGCGTAGCCGAAGTTCCAGCCAAAGCGATATCCAAGATGTCTTGTGCATCAATTTCCTTCATGCTACTTCCATCATAAGCCAGTACAGGAAGAAATTTTATGAACTCACCAACCTTCACTTCTGGGTTGGATTCATTGATATCCAGTCTGCAACTGTAATCGGATATTTGCCGTAACGCTCTGTCAAGGGCAAAGTCAAAAACATAGCATTCATTTTTCATTATGATACGTCTTCCATCCTCATCCTTTACTTCCCATGGACTTTGAACTCTAAATGCTGCCTGAAAATATGTTTCCGGACTTTTCAAATTTCGTAGCATGAATATTCCAGTCCAAGGCTTCACGGTAACACCTGTTGTCAGTTTGCCACAAGTCAGTGTTATTGTCTTTGTCCTAAGAGGATCTCCCATATTCGCCTGAACCGGATACAAAGCATCCAGACCGATTCCGGCTGCAGTTCCAGCACATACTGTTACTTTGTAATCATGGTAAAATTTGTTTTGCCGTTGAGCAAGCAGATTGGCCATAGCAAAACAAGATGCGACATTAGGCAGGAACCAAATTGTGTGTGAAAGTACATTGAACAATCTAGTATCACTGAATGGCATTGGAGGACGTTTGTCCTGTCCTAACTTCATATCATCTATACTAGCCGGGAGGTATGAGCCACGAATAAGATTCAGCCATTTCTGTACCTCGTTCTCATATTTGAATCTGGCATTTGCACCTTTACCTTCTGCTGCGAAAAACACATTCAGGTCAAACTCATCAAACTCACCTTGCTTTGCTACTTCCTGTATTTCATCAGGCATACGGTAAGTAAGCATTACCATTCGTGGCAGGGCTATATACGGATTACCGTTACCTTTCCATTCCGTTTTAGCTCGCTGCTCATCAGAATAAGTCCAGTTAAAGATCTGCTCCTCTATAAATTCTCCGGTATTGATAGCTCTGAATGGTGTTCCTGAGAGAAACAGATAATATCGTGTTGAAATAGGAAGCCATGTTTCATTGATGGCATTGCTTGCTTCATCTTTCTGATATTTTTCCGCATCAAAATCTACCTCATTTTCTTCATCTTCCTTTTCAAACAATTCCTTCGCTCTCTCTTTCCAGGCTCCGAAGTGATATTCGTCAAATATTACCAAATCCCAATTTGTCGAATGGATAAACTCATTCTTGGTCTTTATACCTCCACTTTCGTTTGTACCAAGCAAATCCTGAAACGAACCAAAAACGACAATGGGTCTTGATTTATCCACACGATTAAACTCCTGGTCAATATTCAGATTATTGTTGCGTGCATCTTTATTGGATATGTACTGCCACCCTTCAAAATCAATATGAGATATAAGGTCTTCTCTCCATGCCGATTCTACAGCAGGTTTGAATGTGAGGATTAAAATCCGCGACAAACCCATTTTCTTTGCCAGCTGATAACTGGCAAATGTTTTTCCGAAACGCATTTTTGCATTCCACAAGAACTTTGGTGTGCGACCAGGTTCTTCTTTGAGTGCCTGATCAAAATATTTTTTAGTCTGTTCTACAGCACGAAACTGTTCAGGACGCATCGTGAAATTCTGTGTTCTGTTCTCAACATTGTCTGAACCTGTACGAAGGGATAATATAGCCGCTTCAACATCAGATACAGAACACTTGAACCACTCATCGGTTTTGTCAAGAGGATTCAATCGATGACAACCTTTGCTTTCAAGAATCTTGTGTATATTTTTATCAGTAAAGCATGATCCATCATTAGCCATTGCTGACTCCACTAATACAATCTCATACTTGATTTTACTTGTGTGCAACTGTTCCTCAATACGTTCTTTAGCATTACGATCAGTATAACCGATTTTCAAATATCCTTTGTGTGAATCTACTCCAGGCAATCTGTAGGCATATATTGTAGGAGTAACAGCAGGTCGTTGGGGAAAGTAGTTATGTTCCATAATTTACTCCATTGATGTAATCATTGATTCAATAAAATCAATTTCATTTTGGGTTAGATTGTATTTCTCGTAAAGTTCCTTATCAGTCCAAGATTTTGAGAAATCTTGAATAGGGACAAAAGAGTACGTACTTTGAGTCATATTTTTATTTTTTCTAGCACCTACAAGGCATCTGAAAAATTTTGTCTCTATATATGACTTCACATTCTTACATTCTTGTTCACTGCCAAATGGACCGATTCTTAAAAATGTTTCTGTACAGGCAGTATTTTTACCTGCGATTTCAGACTTTCCTAATATTCTGGCTGGAACGGGATAACCTATTTGTCCTGCTGCTCCATCTGCTTTAGAGATAAATATTTTATACTTATCCAGTTCATCTTTGTTTCTTCCAATAAATGATTTATCAATATTCTTATATTGTCTTTTTCCTCCTTCTACTCCAAAAACTTTGCATGTGTTGATAGCTTTTTTACTTTCGACAAATGGAGATCGGAAATAATACGGATTTCTTGGACTAACAAGTTGAGAAAAACTTTCTTCATTGAAAGATGCAACTTTTCGAATAATTGAGATTACTTCATTGTACCTGATAAATACATCTGCACCTTTTTCCAGAAGAGGGCGTTCTGATATGGCTGTAATTTGGTTTTGTGAATGGGAATAAACCTTACATAATCCTTTTTGATCTCGGTCCCATAAGAAGTAACACACGCCTCCTTCAATGGAAACGCCAGGAAAACAATCATTTGCATTTCCAAAATCATGTATTTCTCTGATATGCTCATCATGAAGCATTTCATCTCTAAATTCATCTAAACCTTTTCCACCAGTAAACCATCTGGAAGGTATAATCATTGTTAGATAGCGAGGATTTAGTTTTTTAGCATTAATTATAAACTTATGATATATTGGCATAGCACTTGAACCTGTCCCACCTCCATCACTCATTTGATAAGGGGGATTGCCTATAATCACGTCAAATTTCATATTGAATACTTTATTTACATCTAAGTTGTGGATAAATTGGTAAGCATGGTTTTCAAGTTCTGCTCCACGATCATATTCATTTTGCGAAGCCCCGCAATAGATACATTTGCCATCTTTCCATGTATGTCTAATACGTTGGAAGATTATATTTCCTTGAGGTTTTTCTTCAGGAAATTGATATACAGAAAACTCTCCACTCGGATATTTACTACAATAAACACTCCGACGGGAAAGTAAACTTGTGAGTTCTGTAATTGCAATACCAAAGAGTTGCTTTGAAAATATATGTTCTATACGCTTCTCAAGGTCAGGAATTTGCTGTTCAAGCCCTTTTATCAGTCTCTTTGCGATTTCCCGTAAAAACACACCGCTTTTGCAGCAAGGATCCAAGAATGTCGTATCGGGATTTTCAAACAACTCTTGTGGCAGCATATCAATAATCTTGTTAGCCAATTCCGGAGGAGTGAATACCTCATCACTGCTAAGATTTGCTATACACGATAGTACGTCCGGATTATAGGCATTTTGAAACAAGCTATTCTCCATAATCCTGAACCTTTTTATAGTGAGTAATATATCTCCTTAAGAATATTCCGCCTTCCTGCTGTACGTCAGCTAAAGAAAAAAGATTACTTTCTTTACCAAGAAGACTTGACATTGTATAATCGGAACGCTGCATTTGGGTATTACCTATAAGGGTCCATTCAGAGAACACTATAGGAACATAGGTGTCATTACCTTCATTATCAACACACATTAAAGTCAGAGCATTGCCGTTAATGATATTACGACTGATAATAAATTTTGCAGCCTGACGAGTGTCATCCGAAGATTCTGTTTTGCAAAGGGCAGTATATTCTTCATCCCATATGGAAAAAAGACGTTTACGGCATGCCAAAACATTGTCGTCCATTATGTCTATTCCATATAGACTTCCTATTGCCACTATTGCTTGTCTCTCATAATCACGGGGGCTCTTCTTATATTTTCTTCTTAATTCTGCGAGTTTACGTCTGAGTATGGCAGAAAGGAAATTCCCGTCACCACAAGCTGGTTCCAGAAATCGGGAATCCGGTCTCAAACACTCATTTTTTACAAGGTCCAACATTGCGTTTACCTCACGCTCTGCTGTGAATACTTCACCTCGTTGTGCAACTCTTTCTTTAGACTTTATCTGACTCATATTCCATCTTGTTGAGTCTCTCTATGTAAGAGGTAGTATGACAGATGGAATATCCTGGTTATCAACTGTTGTTTAAGTCTCAAAAATCGAATTTGATAAACAATTCTATGTTTTTGAACATTGTAATGTGCTTTTATTGGCTCTTAAATAATAATAGTTGCTATATTTTGTGTAATTTCGCAACAAATTATGTCTCTCTTACATAGAATGGAGTAGTTTTACTAAACACTTCATACTCCCTACAAATCCTTTAATATCTGAGCGTTAGCTTTGTCCACTACGGAATTGTCCAATGAAGCCAGATAAATTTGTGTAGTCGCCTCGGAATCATGTCCCATTCCTTCACTGATAACTGAAATCGGAATGTTCTTGCCTTTGGCTGCGCTTGCCCATGAATGACGGGCACAGTACATGCTAAGAGGAACGGATATATCGGCCAGTCTGGCTATTTCTTTAAGGTTTCTGTTTATTCTAGACATGACATTCCTGTAATACTTGTGCATATCCTTAAAAGGATATTTCAATACCGGCAAAAGATAAGGACTGAGGCTGTCTTCCGGGTATTTGCCGACAATCTCCTGCATACATTTTTCCCACCTGATGACCAGCTGCTGCCCGGTCTTTCGTCTGCGATACGATAAAAATCCGTTCTGAAGATCTTTCTTTTTCAGGTGAGCCATATCTATGAACGACATGCCACGGGTATAGAAGCTGAACAGGAACATGTCCCTTGCAAATTCCAGATTAGGCTGTAAGGACAGATCAAGATTCTTCATACGTTTGATGGCGGATAAGGGAACGGCACGCTTGACGGTCTTGTCCACTCCCGTATAGACGTGCCTGAAAGGATTGCGCTGTTCCACCAGTTCCTTTTCCAAGGCACGGTTATACACCGCCCGAAGAATACGCATGTAGAATGAACTGGTATTCCGTACGGCACCTTTTCCATGAAGATAGGCTTCATAAAGCTGCATCAAATCCGAATCGATTTCAGACAACAGAATATCCCTGTCTCCTTTGAACTGCATGAAACTTTTCAGAGTACAGGAATAATTTTCAGCCGTGCGTATCTTGCCCATCTGTTTGAGACGGGCTATGATACCCTGCATGAAGTTGAACAGCGACTGTCCCTCTGTATTGTTATGAAAAGAAGCGACAATATCATCTGCCGTATATGCAGCTTTCCGGTTATTCAGTTGTCGGATAATCATGTCCAGCCGCTTCAAGTCCCATTCCATACGTTCCTGCAAGGAAAGGAGCAGATTGCTTCGTTCCGAACTACCGACAATGATACAGCTTCCAGCTTCGTTCCATTCATCCGTAAATATCCGGTAATCCGTCTTTAACTGACGGATTACACGGTTCTGGATAATCTGATAATAGACGGTACCTTCCTTTCCTTCTATGGTGGAAGGTCTGAATTTCACTTTTACACTGGCCATATCAATCGGATTCAGATTTTACCTGTAATTTAAGTTTCTCCTGCATCAGGCTGTCGGAAACAGCTTTCAGCTCGTTTTCGTACCCGTCGGCCTGTTTTCTGACCCATTCGATGGCCTTCTCGTCACGATGGATGTCAAAAACCTTGTTCAGCCAGAGAATATCTTCCGGAGTACACCCGCTCCAGGAACGGATGGCGCGGAATTTCAAGGCGTCGTCTGCATATTGCCGGTTGGACTGCCATAGTCTGATATTTCCCCATAAGGACAGGCTGCATACCACGCCCATTCCGACTAAAAGAGAAAATACTCTGCTTGACCTGAGGTCAAAACTATGCCGGTGAATATGCCTTACGCATGTCGGGATCACTTCTTCTGCCTGTCTGCCAGTTGGTGTTCCGGTCTTCTGTTCCAACTTCCCGTTTATCATCTCAATCTTGTTCTTGATTTCTTCAAACAAAACATATACATTGTCTTTTTCCATACTTTACCATCTTATTTTACGTTGTTTTTTCTTTTTCTTCTTTCTCAAATAATCGTCCGGATAACCTTCTGGTTGTTCCGGTTGTGGGTTCGGTGTGAACAGACCTAAAGAACCGCTGTACAATTCACTGCCATGCGATT
>USQO01000091.1 GCA_900556845.1 uncultured Bacteroides sp.
ACGAGATAGGCTCCGGTCTCGTGGGCTCGGAGATGTGTATAAGAGACAGATTACGTTCTGTACTATTGGTCAATGACAAGTTATAAGTTTGGTTTATACCAGTACGGAACACATCTTCCCACTGATTGTGATCGATAGGAGCCCAAGCACGCTGAGTTCCATCAAAATAAGTTACCGTTTTACTTGGATCATACTTAGCACCCCATGTATATATAGTTTCACGGTTAGGAGTTGTAATCAGATTTCCATTACGGTCAACTTTAGTTTGGCGGAAGCCTGTCAAAGCCTGTGGATCAGAGTTGCTTCCCAATCCATAGTTATCGTATCCAGGACCGTATTCTTTCTGAATCTCAGGCATGTATGCTACTTTATCAAAGCTAACATTGGCACTAAAATCAATCTGAGTTCCTGTCCCCTTCTTGCCCTTCTTAGTTGTAATCATTACCACACCATTGGCAGCTTCAGAACCATAAAGAGCAGAAGCGGCAGCACCCTTCAAAATAGAGATATTTTCAATATCTTCAGGGTTAATATCCACCAATCCGTTAGAATTAATACGCTGATTTGACCAATAGCTATCATTATTAGCCTGACCGTTATGAATGGGTACACCGTCCATAATAACCAACGGCTGAGTATTACCTGTAATAGAAGAAAGACCACGAACTGAAATTGAAACTGAAGATGTACCACCACCAGGAGCAGACTGGATACGTACACCAGTAGCCTTACCATAAAGACCACTAGCCAAGTTAGAGCCACCAGTTCTTGTCAAATCTTCAGAAGAAACAGTACTTACAGCATAACCCAACTTCTTAGCATCTTTCTTGATACCCAATGCCGTTACGACAACTTCCTCCAATTTTTGAGTGTCATCTTTCAATACAACATTAATAGGTTGTCCATTGAAAGGCACCTCCATTGTCTGATAACCAACAAAAGAAATCTGGATAATGTCCCCTTTTTTTACATTCTGTAATGAGAAGTCACCATCGATACCTGTAATAGTACCATTAGTTGTTCCTTTTACAATTACAGATGCACCAATTACTGTTTCACCTGTAGCGTCTTTCACAATACCTGTACAAGTTTCTTGCTGCTGTGTTGATTCAATATTTGCAGCTTCAGGAGTTGCGCTAGCATAAGCCATTCCTGAGGATGCAAGCCCCATCAAGGTTAACAGCATACTTACTGATTTTACTCGTTTTAACATAGTTTGTTTTTTAAGTTTGAAAAATCGAAAAAAGGATGTCTTCAAAGTATAAGCTTTCGTGCTTTACATTATTTTGCAAATATATTCCATTTTTTTGAATAGCCAAGTCGTTTATAACCATTTTTTTTTAATCTGGGGCTATTTTTTTTTCTTATTTAATCACTTATTGTAAAAGCAAAAACACAATTTCAATCGTAACATACTATCAATATGTGATTTACAACATTTACCACCCATCCTTTTCGTTTTTTATATATACTATTAAAGTTTTCTCAAAAAAACATTTTACAACTTGCTTTCTAACAAATAATAGTCTTCAAATCACATTATTCCTAGATAATTAACACCTACTATTAAAAAAACTCCTTTCTTAAAAAAAATACCCAAGGATATTTATCATATCCCTGGGTAAAATATTCAATTAAAATCTTTATTAGTTTTTAGGACCATCTCCAAATTGTGGGTTATTCTTATCAACCCATACTCGCTGAGTATTTAATTTATCAGGATCTGCATTATCAGTTCCATAAGAATAACCTTGCGCCTCATAAGCCTCAATGGTTATATCATGTAATTGATCAGTTGGAGCAGGTTCTGTCACTTTACAGCGTCGAGGTATTAAAGATGAATAATCCAATAATTTACTAAACTCTTGCCATGGCAACAGCTGACTACCCTTCATTGGAACACCAGAACGTCTTACATTAACAAATTGATCAATTGGATTCATAATATAATGAATATATTGCTGAATATAGATCTTTTCCAAATCTAATCTCTTATCACCTGTTAATTTAAATGCATCATGGCTAAGCATATCATTAACCATATCTTCAGTAATCTTAATCTTCGCATCCAACGGGTCATTAACACAAGTCTTAGAATAATATGGAACCTGATTCAATTCAGCTGCTTTATCATATACATAAGCAGACAATCTAGAACCATTTATCAAATGTTGCTGTGCAGATGACGGTGTTTTTGCTCCTAATAAATTAAACTCGGCCAATAACAATTCAACTTCAGCTGCACTAAAATAAATACCATACCAAGGAGTTTGTAATATATCCTTATCAGGAGCAACATCTGGATCATCAGGATATGTAAAATCATAGATTCCCTTAACTAACTCCTGATTTCTATACGAGATAGGTTTATAATTACGTTTACCACCAGAAGATGATTCCAGTTGTAATAATAAACCAGTAGGGTCGAAAATCCATTTATTTGCATCATCAAGTCCTGCTCCAATTTCCAAAGGAACACCATAATATCTTACCCATGGTTCACCATCACCTTTCCAGCCTTTAAACTCACCATTTTCAATTATTGCATTTTCTGCAATATAAGGAGGCAGCTGCTTTCCAGCTTTCAGAAAAGCGCGTACAACAGGAGCATTAAACTCATTCTTCGTAAAAGCACTCAATAAACGGGTATCATGATTTGCTTTAAGGAAATTAATCAAAACATCGTGAGCAGCTTCTAGCCCGAATTCATTATTCCAGTGATTATCATATTTTCCACGATTATACACAAAGTCATCTTCAGCGCTACTCAATAAACCTGCAGGACTTGAGGTAACTTCATTCACTATTGAAATTGCTCTTTCACGATCTTGATTAATTAATCGAGCAGCCAATTTCAATTTCAAGGAATTTGCCAGTTTTGCCCATTTTTTCAAATCACCATTATAAAGAAAATCCTGTGTACCCAAAACATCTTTAATATCATGGGTCGTCAAATACTCTATCGTTTCATCCAGTTCCTTCAACCAGTAATCATATAATTCTGCCTGAGTATCATACTTTGGTAAGAACAAAGGAGGGTTAGTATATCTCGCTTGTTCTGCTTCTGAATACTGCAATGAACCATACATATCACTGTCATTCATTGCCAAGAATACGACCAAAGGATTACATAAATATTTTATGTATTCGTATTGTGCTTTATCTTCATCAGACATTTGAGAAATCTGATAACGCACATCATTTACCATACGCAATACATCATAAACATGTGATCCAACACTTCCTTGTTCAGTAATTAAATTAAAACTATCTATATTACCAGATGGTGCAACAGTACATTGTCCCCATCGTGCCATACGAGGTATATCATAAAACCAAGCAGAATAATCCATTGGTTCAAATTCATAAAGACACTGAGCAAACAGAAAACGGATATTAGGAATTGAAATATCCTTCTCTTGCGAATTCAAATCTTTAAATTCATCAACACAAGATGTCGTAAATAATCCTGCTCCCAAACAACAAGAAGCTAATATGTATTTTAATTTCATAATCTTATTTTTTATATTCAAAATTAGAATTCAGCGCTGATTGTAAACGAATAGTTTCTGATATAAGGTTCATAACCACGAATACGGAACTCAGCAGAGCGGTTACCACGTACACTTTCAGGATGTACATTATTAGGCAATGAATTATAAATATAACCTACGTTACGAGCAGAGAGGCTTAAATTAATACCACTAGCTCCAACTTTTGATGCGATGTTATTCGGCAATCTGTAAGACAAAGAGATATCACGAAGTGCTATATAGCTTAATTCATGTACCCAATCATCATTTACAACACCTTCTCCCCAAGAGTTTCTAAAGACATGATATGCACCAGCATGAGTCGGTTCAATGATATTCTTATCAATTGCTTCCTGATGAGTCATACCACTAATATCATGTACCTGTCCATCAATACCGGTAGCCATTGTACCAGGAGCAAATACACCATCTAAAATTACACCATCCTCATATGTGATACCATTCGAACCACCCGGGAACTTACTAGTCCACTCTAATCCTCCGTGTTCTTTATCACGATAAGCAAGTGATGTACCAGTCCATCCTGCATTAGAACCATATCTATTACTATACATTGCAACTAAACCACCAATACGCATATCAAGACCTACACTTAATGTAAGGTTCTTCCAGCTTAACCGAGTAGACATAGAGCCTAAGAAATCTGGTTGCATACTTCCAAGTTCTTCTACGACTCCACTTCGTTTCTGATATACAGCTCTACGCGTATCACTATAGTTTAACAAAATACGTCCTTGTTCGTCACGTGCCGGCAAAATATCAGTCATCAACAAACCATAGCTACCTCCAACCTTAGCAACAGATCCAACTCGATAATCATAAAGATTAACTTGACCTGCCAATTCAATATATTCTGCTGCATCTGGATGCAACTCAACTATTTTACTAATATTCTTCGTCCAAGTAAAATCAAGTCCCCATTCCCAATCTTTATTTTTAAAAGGAATGGTATTCAAGGCTATTTCAACACCTTTATTTTCAATATTACCAGCATTAATTAACTGAGTACTAACTCCGGAAATCCATGGCTCACTAATTTCCATAATCTGGTCTTTAGTATTTTCTTTATAATAGGTTGCATCCAAATTAATACGATTCTTCAAGAATCTCAAATCCAAACCTATTTCCCATGCATTCTTACGTTCTGGTTTAAGATTGGCCGCCTTCATAATCTTATCCAACGTATTTGTATAGAAATTAGATCCATCAGGCTTTTCTACCATGCTAAAACCATATGCCTGATTTACATAATACGGATTAGTATCATTACCTACCTGAGCCCATGAACCACGAATTTTTGCAAAAGAAATCCATTCTGGCAACTTATCTGCAAAGGTTTCGCTAATAATCCATGAACCGCCTATAGACGGATAGAAATATGAGTGATTTCCTGTTCCATTAGCATATACCAAAGCAGACGACCAGTCATTACGTGCAGTCAAATCCAAATACAACTGGCTCTTCCATCCCAAGTTCAAAGCAGCGATGGCAGACAGCATTCTTTTTTCTGCAGCAACCCCTCCTTCTGAAATTTTAGGTTTCTTACTGTTATCTACAAACCACTGTCCAGGTACTACCATACCCCCGTTTGTTTCCACCTTATAATTGTTTGAAACTGTATTATAATACTCAAAACGAGCAAAACCACCAATGTAATAATCTTTTATAGATTTGTTCCAAGTGAACGATCCTCCAAAAGTTGTCTGTTCTTTAGTATTTTGCCATATACCATATTTACCACCATCATTGGCATAGCCATCTCCTAATTCTCTATTTTCACCTCTATTATAATAATAGTTCATATTGGCATCTGCCTTAAAATTCAGCCAATCAGTAACTTTCACATTTAACTCAAAAGTTGGACGAACTACCGTTTCTTTCTGACGATAATCATACTTATCAATTTCAAACCAATAGCGTCTTCCTGGAACATATCCATATAAATCGCCATAATCTGAGCTGGCTAGACCGCCGTGATCTCCTAAGTATTTATCTCTAAAATAGCTAGGATCATAGTTAGGCGTCCAAGTTCCATTCACAAAATTTTCACCGATATTACGAGCTGCATTTCGTGGAGTAGAGTTTGCAAAGGTAACAGATGCCGCAACATTTACCCTATCCGTTAGCTTATGTGTTGCTTTAACCAAGAACGAATAACGCTCAAAAGTATTATTGGGAGTTGTTGATTCTGCATGTTTATATGACATTGAAGTATAGAAAGTTGTCTTCTCATTACCTCCATGTATAGCGACATTTGTATTAGTATTAAAACCAATCTGATACATATCCAACATATTATTTTTCAATGGAGAATATGTAGTCATTGTACCATCATAATTTTCAATTTGGCTGTTATCGTATTTTGGACCAAAACCTGTCCCCCAAGTTCCAATTAAAGTATGTTCCCCCTTCGAGTTTATCTGAAACTGAGTCGGTTCCCAAATATTGCCATCACCATTTGCATCATAACGACCAACATACGGACCATCACCATAAATTGTCTGTATATCCGGAGTCTTATATGCATGATCAATACCAAATGTCTGAGAAAAACTTATACCTAATCCTTTTCCTGCCTTACCGCTCTTGGTAGTAATAACTACAGCACCATTCAAGCCTCGTGAGCCATAAAGCGCAGTAGCAGCAGCACCCTTAAGTACAGATACTGTTTCAAAATCGTCAGGGTTAAGATTCTTCAACTCATTACCGTAGTCATTAGAATTGGCTCCCCAGTTTAGGTCATCATTACCAGATACATTATTATCTAGAATAACACCATCTACAACATAAATTGGCTGGTTATTATTTCCCATTGTTGATGCGCCTCGAATCTGAATTTTTGCAGCACCAAAAAGTCCACCATCTGACTGAGAAATTTCTACACCAGCTACTTTACCTTGCAAAGCGGCTACAGGGGAAACTGTATTAGCAGCTTTAAGTTCATCACCCTTAACTTCAGTCATTGCATAACCCAACGCCTTTTCTTCACGTTTCAAGCCCAATGCCGTTACAACAACTTCATCCAATGTCTGTGTGTCATCCTTTAATGTAACGGTAATCGGTTGTCCTTTATATGGAATTTCAACTGTTTGGTATCCAACAAACGAAATTTGGATAATATCACCTTTCTTTACATTCGATAAAGTAAAATCACCATCAATTCCTGTAATGGTTCCATTAGTTGTTCCTTTAACTACAACAGATGCACCAATAACGGTTTCACCTGTAGCATCTTTTACGATACCTGTACAAGTTTCTTGTTGCTGACTTGCATTGAAACTTGTAACTTCTGGAGCTTCATTAGCATGTGCAATTCCTGTTGATGCAAAGCCAACTAGAGTCAACAACATGCTTACTGACTTCATGCTGTCTCTTATACACATCTGACGCTGCCGACGATAAGGCTCC
>USQO01000092.1 GCA_900556845.1 uncultured Bacteroides sp.
TTTTGGCGGTAATATGCATTCTTTTAAATATTATGGGGTATTTTTCGGGAAAAAAGAATGAAAGCGGTTGGTTTTTCCAAAATAATCATTACTTTTGAACATATATTATTTTTAAACAGAAGTTTTTATACTATGAAAAGATGGATTTTTTGTCTGCTGGCCTTGCTGCTCCCAGCCATGGGATTTTGTAAAAAGGAAAAAGAAATCACTGTGCTGCAATGGAATATCTGGCAGGAAGGTACCATGATACCGGGGGGCTATGAAGCTATCGTAAATGAAATTGTGCGACTGAAACCTGATTTTATCACTCTGAGTGAAGTGAGAAACTATAACAATACCCGGTTTTGCGACCGCCTCACACAGTCACTCGCCAAGCATGGGGAAACCTATTATTCTTTTTACAGCGACGACTCCGGACTGCTGAGCAGATACCCGATTACGGACTCTACCACTATTTTTCCCTTGAAGGACGATCACGGCAGTATTTACCGGCTGGAAAGCAGTATTCACGGACGAAAGGTAGCTGTATACACGGCACATCTGGACTATCTGGACGATGCTTATTATAATGTAAGAGGATATGACGGTTCTACCTGGAAAGCGATTCCCCGTCCCGAATCGGTTGCCGAGGTACTGGTGCGTAACGACCGCTCGCTTCGCGACGACGCCATCCGCAAGTTTATCGAAGCGGCACAAAAGGACGTGGAAAAAGGGATGCTGGTTTTTCTGGGAGGTGACTTCAACGAACCTTCGCACCTGGACTGGACACGTGAAACCAAAGACTTGTATGACCACAACGGAATGATTATCCCATGGACCGTACCGCTCCTGCTGGATAATGCGGGCTTTGCCGATGCCTACCGGACTATTTATCCGGATGTGCTGAACTATCCGGGATTTACATTCCCCTCGGACAATGTGGACATGGATGTTAAAAAGCTGACTTGGGCTCCTGATGCTGACGAGCGCGACCGTATCGACTACATATTCTATTATCCTTATAAAGAATTACAACCGAAAAAAGCCGCTATTTTCGGTCCGACAAAATCAATTGTAAAAAGTGAACGTGTGGAAGAAACCGGCAAAGACTGTTTCATCAAACCGCTGGGGGTATGGCCCACCGACCATAAAGGTTTGCTGGTAACTTTCGAATTGAAATAAAAAAACGTTCTGATACTGCATGGTGAGTATCAGAACGTTTTTTATATGATTCAAGAAACAGCTCTTATTTCTTCTTCACCCGCTGATAGTCTTTTACAATACCTTCGGCAATCCATCTGGCCAGTGCCTGACGGTTGGAAGGAATCACCAGACGTTTCTGGTCTTGCGCATTCTGTATATTGCCCAGCTCCATGAAAACAGCTACAGGAGTGGTATTACGCAAAACAAACAAGTTACGGGCACTTACCGTACCGTCGAAGCCACGGTTAGGCTGGTGACGGTCGTACTTGGCAGCAAAGGTACGCTGCAGCTGGCGGGCCATGGCCTTACCCTGCGTACTGCCTTGCGCATGATAAAAATACACATCAGTCTGATTCCGGCGGGCACGGCTGTCTACATGAATGAATACAGCCCGTTTGTAAATCCCCTTCTCCTTGCGGTGAAGCTGATTAATCTTATTGCACCGTTGCTGCAGACGTGCAATCTGATTGAGTGGTATGGGATTTCCCATACAGGTCTCACGCTTACTGTTCTTCAGAATGGAGGTATTTCGGATTCCATCCTTGGCATCCTGAATAATGAAATGAACTTTGGCACCGCGCATCAGCAGCTCGCGGCCCAGACGTAATATAATGTCGTAGGCATACTCGTCTTCGTGCAACTCTTTTCCCTGATAGCGTCCGATACATCCGGGGTCGGGACCACCATGTCCGCTCACCAGATAAAATGTAGCTCCTTTCAGAGAGGAAGAGGTTACTTTATAGGAAGCCTGCGACTTGCCAAAAAGAGGTTCATAGCCCGGACGACTTTTCGACTTCTGCGAAAAAACGGGCCATGCCAGAGCCCAGCATAAAATAATCAATAATATCCGCATGTGTAGAGATTACTTAAGGAGTTCGTCTATCTTCTTACACAGCGCACTGAACTCTTCTTCGTTATACAGGCGGGTCATCATTACAATCTTACCGGTCTTGTCAATAAGTACGTTACGCGTAATGCCTGCGTTTCGCTCGGCAAATTTGGCGAAAATATCGGCACCCGGGTCAAGTCCCAACGGATAGGTTACCTTAGTCTGCTTTACAAAGGCTTCTACCTTCGACTTGGGTTCATCACGGTCTATGCCATACAGTGCAAATTTCTTGTTATTTTTATGCTTCTGCCAGATATCCTTTTCTATAAAAGGCATCTCCTTGCGACATACCCCACACCAGCTTGCCGTAAACTGAAGCATTACCACTTTTCCGCGAAGAGCAGAAAGTTTCATCTTGGAACCATCAAGCAGGGTCATCTCAAAATCAGGGGCCATCTGCCCTACCTTTACTATATATCCGGCTTCATCGGCCTGAACCGGCTGCTGGGCAGAAACTGCAGGGACGGTGAAAAGACATCCCAACAGCACTGCAAACATCAATAGTTTCTTCATATAGCTCTATTTTAGGGTTTATATTTCTGCTCCAAAAATACAACAATAAACTGAAAAATACTCAAAAAAACAGTGAAAGATACTGACATGAAAAAGCCGGCCTGCAAAATTCCGGTAAAACTTGCAGGTCGGCTTTCTGTTATTTAAATTACCTTTTCGGCCTTACGACCAATTACAAAGGCATGTTTCCGTGTTTCTTAGGCGGATTGCTCTGGCTCTTGTTCTGAGTCATTTCGAGTGCCTGAATCAGTTTGAAACGCGTATCGCGAGGCAGGATAATTTCGTCGATGTATCCCTGCTCTGCAGCACGGTATGGGTTAGAGAATTTCTCTTTGTATTCCTCGATAGCTTTCGCTTTTTCTTCGGGTGAAGCGTTGCGATAAAGGATGTTCACTGCTCCGTCAGCACCCATTACGGCGATTTCGGCTGTAGGATATGCAAAGTTTACGTCAGAACCGATAGGTTTACTGTTCATTACGATGTATGCACCACCGTATGCCTTACGGGTAATGACGGTAATCTTAGGCACAGTAGCTTCAGCATATGCGTACACAATCTTAGCTCCGTGGCGGATGATTCCGTTGTGTTCCTGATCGCAACCCGGCAAGAAGCCCGGAACGTCTTCGAAGGTTACCAATGGAATATTGAAGCAGTCGCAGAAGCGGATGAAACGTGAAGCCTTGTCGGATGCATCGATGTCGAGTACACCTGCCAAATAAGCCGGCTGGTTGGCAACGATACCTACAGAACGGCCACCCAGACGTGCGAAACCTACTACGATGTTCTTCGCAAAATGAGGCATTACCTCGAAGAAATAATGGTTGTCGACTACCGGTTCGATGATATTCTTGATATCGTACGGCATGTTCGGATCATCAGGAATAACGCTCATCAAAGATTCTTCTGAACGGCGGATATCGTCTGTACATGGAGTCTGAGGAGCATCTTCCATGTTGTTTGAAGGAAGGAAGCTCAACAGTTCGCGGATGCTCATCAGTGTTTCTTCTTCGGTGTCGCACAAGAAGTGAGTAACACCGCTCTTGCTGCTGTGTGTATAGGCACCACCCAGTTCTTCCTTGTCTACTTCTTCGTGTGTAACAGCTTTTACTACATCAGGACCGGTGATGAACATGTGGCTGTTTTCCTTTACCATGAAGATAAAGTCTGTCAATGCCGGCGAGTAGCAGGCACCTCCGGCACAAGGACCCAGAATAGCAGAAATCTGTGGAATTACACCTGAAGCAATGGTATTCTGGTAGAAGATGGATGCATATCCCGAGATACTGCCCACACCTTCCTGAATACGTGCACCACCCGAGTCATTCAAAGCAATAACCGGAGCACCGTTCTTCAGTGCCAACTGCTGTACTTTCACAATTTTCTGGGCACCTGTAGCACTCAGTGTACCGCCAAATACGGTGAAGTCGTATGCGTATACATATACCAGACGACCGTCAATCTTACCGTAACCACATACGATACCATCGCCAGGAATGTGTTTTTTATCCATTCCAAAATCGGTACACTTGTGTGTCACCAACTTATCAATTTCGTTGAATGTTCCTTTATCGAGCAACATATCGATACGTTCGCGGGCAGTCATGTGTCCGTTGGCATGCTGTTTCTCGATGCGTTCAATGCCGCCTCCCATAGAAGCCTGCTTGTCAAGCTCCTGAAATTTTTTATATTGTTCTTCTGCTGTCATAATTAGTCTTCGTTTATGATGTCGAGTGTCATGATAACCTGATTGCTGTTTACAGAATCGCCTTCCTTAACCAGAATTTCCTTCACTGTACACTCACTGTTTACTTTATAATTGCTCTGCATTTTCATGGCTTCGATTACAACCACGATATCGCCTGCCTGCAGACGGTCACCCACCTGAACCGGTATTTTCACAACCTTACCCGGCATCGGAGAAACAATCTTATCCTGCTGTTTTTCCTCGGCTCCCTTACGCATGCGGAGGTATTTAGCCTGCGAGTCTACCACATCAATGTTGTATTGCTGGTAGTGAGCATTCACGGTATATTTCTTACCGCCTTCGTGACGGATAACTTCAGCATTGTACGACTTTCCATCGTGCAGGATAGAGCAACTGCCATTTTCGGCCATAACTACATCTACATCGTATGGAACACCGTCGATAGTGAGCTGAACTTTATTTCCTTCTTTGCTAACCAATGTAACATCGGCTACTCTGTTTCCAATATGTATTTCCATAATCCTTCTATTTTTGCTATTACTATATTTAAACCGGATGCAGGAGCATCAGATACGGAGTACACCTTTCTGGAGTCCGAACTCACGCCAGCGGCTGATAAGACGGTTATCCGAAGAGCTGGTCTTGTTTTCTTCCAGGTTCATCAAGTAATCGATATAAGCTGCAATCATGGCAATGTTTTCGGTTTCTTCTTCTTTCTTGCCGGCCCATTCCTTCAACATATCGGCATGTTTCGGGATAAACAGGGTATTGTAGTGTCCTTCTACGAAATCAGGCACGTGCATGATGTGACGCAGGTAGCTGATGTTGTTCTTCAGACCGGTAATCTTATACTCGTACAGCACACGGCGCATACGTTCGATAGCAAACTGACGGGTAGTAGCCCATACAATCAACTTACCAATCATCGGGTCGTAGTAAATAGGAATTTCATAACCTTCGTACACATAGCTGTCGATACGTACACCGATACCGGTGGGTTCCATCAGCTGACGGATAACACCCGGAGAAGGCATGAAGTTATTGTCGGTATCCTCGGCACAGATACGGCATTCGATGGCATGTCCGCGCTGTTTGAGATCTTCCTGTTTGAAGTGCAACGGCTCGTTGTTGGCAATACGCAGCTGCTCTTTCACGAGGTCAACACCTACAACCTCTTCGGTGATAGGATGCTCTACCTGCAAACGGGTATTCATTTCGAGGAAGTAGAAATTACGGTTCTTGTCGACCAGGAATTCAATGGTTCCAGCACCTTTGTAGTTTACAGCTTTTGCAGCTGCTACGGCAGCCTCACCCATTTTCTTACGCAGCTCGTCGGTGACAAATGGAGACGGACTTTCCTCTACAACCTTCTGGTTACGGCGCTGAATGGAACATTCACGCTCGAAGAGGTGTACCACATTTCCATGGTTGTCACCCAAAATCTGGAACTCGATGTGATGCGGTTCTTCAACAAACTTTTCAAGGTAAACAGTATCATCGCCAAATGATGACATAGATTCTGAACGGGCTGTATTGTATGCTTCTTCTACTTCATCCTCCGAATGAATAAGACGCATACCCTTACCACCACCACCCATAGATGCTTTCAGCATTACAGGATAACCGATTTCATTACAGATACGTTTGGCTTCTTCGGCGTCTTTCAAAGGTTGCTCTGTACCTGGAACAACAGGAACACCGGCTGCAATCATCTGCTTGCGGGCAGAAATCTTATCACCCATTGCATCCATTGTTTCCGGATCCGGACCAATAAATACGATACCTTCTTCCCGGCAACGACGGGCAAATTCTGAGTTTTCTGACAAGAAGCCATATCCCGGGTGGATAGCATCCGCTCCGTGAGCTTTTGCTGCTGCAATAATCTTATCGATATTCAAATAACTTTCACGAGATGCTGCAGGTCCGATAAAACAAGCCTCATCAGCGTAAAGCACGTGGCGGGCTGTTCTATCAGCCTCAGAGAACACAGCTACGGAAGGAATGCCCATTTCACGACATGAACGCATTACACGTACTGCTATTTCACCACGATTAGCGATTAATACTTTGTGTATCATCTTATCTAGAGTTTATTTAGTTAGATTCCAAAATATGAAAATACCTCCCCTCTCAGGAGGCCAGATTCAAGATGCCAAGTTTCAGCACATGAAACCAATTTGTGTGCAAAAGTAGCAAAAAATGAGATACGGCAGGGGAAACCAAACACTTTTTTTACATTTAAGGCACATTTTCCCTCAAAAAAAAGAGAAGTAGTAATTGCATGAAAGCTAAAATCATGAAAAAGCAAAGCCGAGATTGCAAAAATGGCCACACAAAACACGAGCGATTCGGAAGGATTCTCAAAAAGTAGTGTATATATAGCTGTCTCTTATACACATCTGACGCTGCCGACGATAAGGCTC
>USQO01000093.1 GCA_900556845.1 uncultured Bacteroides sp.
GATGTGTATAAGAGACAGAATATAAGTTCTTTTGTAGAAGATAAAAACAAAAAACTTGAAGAAATAGAGGAAGAGGTTCAGGCTACTCAACTTCCTACTCGTATATGGCAGGAAATCACAGAACTCAAACAAGTCCTTGAAAAAGAAAGAGAAGAAAATCATTTACTTAAACAAGAAAACGAACAATTACGAATAACTTTGAAAAGTGGCATATTTCAAGCTGAAGAACCAATAGAAAAGGAAATACAAGGAAAAAATATCCGAAAATGGATTGTTAATTGGAGTTTATTGGAAAACCTAAATAATGTATTAGGTATTACAGAAAAAGAATTAATTAAGTCAGCAGAACTTACAAAAGACATCACTACGTTAGACGATATGAATATTCCGCTAAAATCATTAATAAAGTTATGCAATAAATGGCATATGAGTATTCATCACTTCTTCATGAGATACAATGGAACAAAACCACAGATTCATAAGTACAGCTACTATAGGTCTGATAAATGGAAAACAATAGTATTCCATTATGAAAATATAAGTGATTTGTTTGGGCAGGATGCACTTACAAATTTAAATCTTTCAGAGATTGCAGAGCTAAATGAAGTGGGTGAAGCTACTATTCGGGCATGGTGTACTTCACCAAAAACAATACGCATTTCTGACTTTATCCGTTTATGCAACACACTGGAAGTAACTCCGTCTTGCTTCATTTCAGATGACAATCGTACAGAACTAAACTATAATATGACCTATACAGAATTTCTTATAGAAGAAAATTGCATTCTTCGTCAGCATATTCTTCGCTTGAAAGAGAAGATGCGAAAACAAAATGAAATTAACAGAGTATAAGATAAATAATTTATTGAATACTTATAAGCCTGTTCCCATTTTTAGTCATACAGTCCCAATTTATTGACTTGAAAAGGAACAAACTTATGTTTTTGATTAAGTAAGTAACAGAACAAGATTGAGAACGTATTTTTTCATGTAGCTTCATTGTATTAAGATGTGTCGCCTTAAAGGTAAAACTTATATATGGCTTCTACAAAGATAAAAAAAAGTATCTTTCTGCCGCATCATTAAAAAGACAAACCTTCCGCATTTAAATGACAAAGATGCGTCATAAAAATGCGAAAGGTTTATCTCAGTTATGAAACGATAATAGGGTACTGATTATATAAAGAATTTCAATACAAAAATAGCAGCCAGCAGGCAACTTCCTACCGACAGTTTCTTGTATTTACCGGTAAGCAGATTGATAACGACATAACTGATCATACCCAACACAATACCATCCGAAATGCTGTAAGCCAGCGGCATCATGATAATGCAGATAAAAGCTGGAATGGATTCCGAATAGTCGGAAAAATCTACCTGCTTGACGGTAGACATCATCATGAGTCCTACCAATATCAGGACCGGAGCTGTAGCTGCACCGGGTACGGCCAGGAAGAAAGGTGCCAGGAAAAGCGCCAGCAGGAAGCAGACTGCTGTAGTAAATGCTGTCAGACCGGAACGGCCTCCCTCGCCTACCCCCGAAGCACTTTCTACAAAGGTGGTGATGGTACTGGTTCCGAGCATGGCTCCTACAGTGGTTCCTACGGCATCGACCAAAAAGGCTTGCTTGAGGTGAGGAATCTTTCCGTCGCGCACCATACCGGCTTTGGTAGAGACTCCTACCAGCGTACCAATCGTATCAAACATGTCTACAAAAAGGAAGGTAAAGACCACAATCACCATTTCCTTCGTAAAGATATGTTCCCACTGGAACTGCATGAAAATGGGTTCCATTGACGGCGGGGCGCTTACAATCCCGTCCAAATGAGTGACACCCATCGGAATACCGATAACGGTAGTGAGCAGAATACCCAGCAAAAGTGCGCCGCGCACTTTTTTAATCAGCAGAATAGAAGTAATCAGCAAGCCTATCAAACCGAGCAAGGGAGCACCCGAAGTAATCTTGCCCAGGCTGATGAGGGTGGCATCGTTATTGACAATGATACCTGCATTCTGCAATCCCAGAAAGGCAATGAACAGGCCGATGCCGGAGCCAATGGCGTTCTTCAGGGTGAGAGGCAGTGCGTCTACTATCTTCTCGCGCAGGTTGGTTACCGTGAGCAGAATGAAAATAAGTCCCTCCAGCAATACGGCTGTCAGGGCAAACTGCCACGAGTAGCCCATGGTCAGGCAGACCGTATAGGCAAAAAAGGCGTTCAGTCCCATCCCCGGTGCCAGTCCGAATGGCAACTTTGCATACACAGCCATCAGCAGGGTGGCAAAAGCGGAAGCTACGACTGTGGTGGTGAACAGGGCACCTTTATCCATACCCGTAGCACTCAGGATATTCGGATTTACAGCCAAAATATAGGCCATCGTCAGAAACGTAGTAATACCCGCCAGAATTTCCGTACGGACGGTAGTTACCTTGGGATTAAACCCAAACAATCGTCTAAGAATCATACTTAATCAGTCTAAAGTTTATAAATAAAGCGCAAAGGTACAGTTTTATTTTTCTAACTTTGCAACAAATAACACGAAAAGTATGATAGTTTGTATTGCCGAAAAGCCCAGTGTGGCCAGAGATATTGCTGAGGTGCTGGGAGCCAGAAACAGAAAAGAAGGATATATAGAAGGAAACGGATACCAGGTGACCTGGACATTCGGGCACTTGTGTACGCTGAAGGAACCGCACGAATATACGCCTTCGTGGAAAGCCTGGAGCCTGAGCAGTCTGCCCATGATTCCGCCACGGTTCGGCATCAAGCTGATTAACGACCCGGGCATCGAAAAGCAGTTTTCCATCATCGAGAAGCTGATGCAGGGGGCGGAACAGATTATCAACTGCGGGGATGCCGGCCAGGAGGGAGAGCTCATACAGCGGTGGGTGATGCAAAAGGCCGGTGCCAAATGTCCGGTGAAGCGTCTGTGGATTTCGTCGCTGACGGAAGAGGCGATACGCGAAGGGTTTGCCAACCTGAAGGACCAGTCGGATTTCCAGCCGCTGTACGAGGCGGGACTGAGCCGGGCCATCGGTGACTGGACGCTGGGCATGAATGCAACCCGTCTTTATACGCTGAAGTACGGACAGAACAAGCAGGTGCTGTCTATAGGCCGTGTGCAGACGCCTACGCTGGCACTGATTGTAAAACGCCAGCTGGAGATACAGAACTTCAAGCCGGAAACGTACTGGGAATTGAAAACGGTGTACCGTGAGGTGACGTTCAATGCGACCAAGGGAAAGTTTTCGTCGAAGGAAGAGGGCTTGCAGTTTCTGGAAACCGTGCGTAATGCTCCTTTCACCGTTACGGATGTTTCTGCCAAGAAAGGGACGGAGGCTCCTCCCCGCCTGTTCGACCTGACTTCGCTGCAGGTGGAATGCAACAAGAAATTCAGTTATTCGGCAGACATGACTTTGCAGGTTATCCAGTCGCTCTACGAAAAAAAGGTGGCTACTTATCCGCGTGTGGATACAACGTATCTGAGTGATGACATTTATCCGAAGTGTCCTAAAATTCTGGAGGGACTGAAAGATTATACGGGCTATACGGCTTCGCTGGCCGGGAAAAAACTGCTGAAATCGAAAAAGGTATTCGATAACTCCAAGGTGACAGACCACCATGCGATTATTCCGACGGGGGTCTATCCGCAGAACCTGACGGATATGGAGAAGCGGGTGTACGACTTGATAGCCCGCCGCTTTATTGCGGTGTTTTATCCGGACTGCAAGTTCTCGACCACTACGGTGCTGGGAGAAGTGGAAAAGGTGGGATTCAAGGCTACCGGAAAACAGATTCTGGACCCGGGATGGCGGGTTATCTTTGCCAAAGAGCAACAGGAGGAAAGCAAGGAGAAAGAGAATGAAGAGGAACGGGTATTGCCTTTGTTTACGATTGGCGAAAGCGGACCGCACGTGCCCGACCTGAATGAGAAAATGACACAGCCGCCTAAACCTTACACCGAGGCTACACTGCTCAGGGCTATGGAAACAGCGGGTAAGCTGGTGGATAACGAAGAGTTGCGCGATGCCATGAAAGAGAACGGTATAG
Source organism: uncultured Bacteroides sp. (assembly GCA_900556845.1). GTDB lineage: Bacteria > Bacteroidota > Bacteroidia > Bacteroidales > Bacteroidaceae > Phocaeicola. The sequence continues at coordinate 4,050 of USQO01000093.1, forward strand.
GCCGGCCTTCTACGCGTGCCGCTATCATCGAAACGCTTTTCAAACGGCATTACATCCGCAAGGAAAGGAAAAACCTGATTGCGACTCCTACGGGTGTAGAGCTGATTCAGCTGATTCATGAGGAGCTGCTGAAATCGGCCGAGCTGACGGGTATCTGGGAAAAGAAGCTTCGCGAAATTGAACGGAGAAGTTATGATGCGGGGACTTTCCTAACGGAGCTGAAACAGATGGTTACGGAAATTGTGCACAGCGTGCTGAGCGACAATACCAACCGACGTATTACGGTCAGTGCCAACGAAGAACCGGTGAAAAAGACAGCTCCCAAGAAACGGACGCCTAAAAAGAAAGAAACGGCGGCTACTCCGAACAACGAAGAAATAATCGAGGGGAGAGCTTGTCCGGTATGTGGAAAAGGAATTATCATCAAAGGAAAAGCGGCATACGGATGCTCTGAATGGAAAAACGGATGTACATTCCGGAAACCGTTTAATCAGTAACAGTAAAAGGAGAACTCACGATCTGACCGGGGATTCTCCTTTTTTATTCTTATTTAGTGTCAGCATTCGGTTACACCGTATACATGACGGTATATCAGTTGCTTGATTCGCTCGAATGAAGCCGCGATATCTTCTATGCCTGTATACATGATGAACATAGGCAGAAAATCGTCTCCTTTGCGATAGGGTGGCTGACGGTATGGCAACAGGCAGAGTTTAAAGCCGCATCGCTCGTAAAACCCGATACGGCGGCGACTCATTTCTGTTTCGGGCAGCTCAACTTCGAGTATTACGGGAGCTCCGGCTGTCTGCAGGAGATGAGACATTATTTTTGCGCCATATCCTCCGTTGCGTTTCAGCGGAGAAACTGCCAGATGTTCTACGTAAAGTATGTCGTCCAGTTTCCAATAGGTAATCAGTCCGATCGGCTCTTCTCCGTCTTTGATTACGTTTGCATAGAAAAACGGAGAGTTGTCGGTATAATCACGCTGAAGGGCATCATCACGGCGTTCTTCCTGTGGAAAAGATTCGTGCAACAGCTCTTCGAGGAAAGCGTAGGCTGCATCTTTCGTACTAACTTGCTGAAATTGAATCATAAATCTGTCTTTTTATTTTATTGATACATTATTTTTCATCGGTATAAAAACGGATCATTCGTTCCAGGGCTCGTTCACAAACGGGACAGAAACGGGGTGCTTCGTTGATTTTCATCCGGCACTCGGTAACAGGACGATAGATGCCTTTCAGTGTATAGCCGGCTCCTTCGTAAATGCCCACTTTGGAATAAATTTTGTCAGCATCGGTTTCTACGGGCTGTGCCTTGAGCGGTGTGCCGGTCGGAAGCATGTCCTGCCACTTGCTCTGGAAGTTGACCAGTGTGGTGATATTCTGCTCCCAGGGTTCGATATCGTATGGATAAAGCGGACTGGGGGCTTCATCGTAGGCATATTCGTCGGCCAGACCGCCGAAGCTGTGGCCAAACTCGTGCACTACTACCGGCTTGAACATGGGGTGATGGGCTGTGGTAAGGGTGTAGGAGTTGTAGATGCCACCTCCGCCATAGGTATCTGTATTGGCCAGAATAATAATATGTTCGTACGGGATACCTGCCAGCCAGTCGTGTATTTTCTTCACGCTGCGTGTGGTAAGATAGCGGTCGGAATAGAATGTATCGAAATGGGAGTTCACAGCCGTATGCTTCCATTCGTTCATGCGGGGAATGCTCACACCACTGTCTTCGGATACGCTTTCTACGGCTACTATATTGAAGCGGTTTTTCAGCTTTTTAAAAGGCTCGTGGGCAAAAAGGGCATCACAGGCTGCCTGAGCGTCTTTGTAAAAAAGTTCCATTTCGGCTTGTGTGTAGCCTTCTGCCATAATGGCTACGTCGATACAAGCTTCGCTGGTACCGCTTTGATGCAGGTAACGGTGTGGTGTAACCTGACGTGTTCCTTTCTGATGAATAAGAATATCGTCCGGCCGTACGGTATGGCTCAGCGAAGCCGATACTTGACGGCGGGCATTTTTAAGGGAAATGGTGACTTCTGTTTCTTGCTTGGGAAACGGAAGCAGGAAAGTATTCTCGAATCCACGTTTTACCGTCTTGGCTTCGGGCTCGCCTATCCACTCCTGAAACAAGCTGGAGAAGGAAGTCCGGTATATCACTTTTCCGCTGGCCTTGTCGGTCATGGTTATCTCACCGTTTCCATCTACGGGCAGCTTGTCCAGATTGTGCCGGCGTCCGGCCCATTCGGGAGTTGAACACAGTTCATCCAGAAAAACTTCCTGCTTGTTGGCATCACCGGTAAAAAGGTAATCTACGCGCAGTGTCTTGTTTTCAAAATAATCTTCAAAGGTTTGTGCCGTCAGAGGCAAACAGCAACAACTCAGCAAACCGAGTATCAATTCTTTCTGTCTCTTATACACA
>USQO01000094.1 GCA_900556845.1 uncultured Bacteroides sp.
ATATTATACTCTAGCAAAACATAAGATAGTACATATAAATAATAATTTAGTCTATCACATAAACAAAATATTTCCTCTTACTTTGCCGTATGAAAACCAGAAAGATGATTCTATGAAGTCCAAATTAATTCTTTTATCAAGCATCATTTGTTGTGCATGCAGCAACACACAAAACACCATTGACCTGTCTGGAGAATGGCAAGTAACCACCGACAGTACAAACTGGGCGGGCAAAACACTCATACTTCCCGGTTCTCTCACTTCAAACGGAATCGGAGATGAAATTAGTCTTTCAACTCCTTGGACTGGAACAATCGTAGACTCATCTTATTTTAAAACTGACGAATATGCAGCATATAGACAAAATGGAAATATTAAAGTTCCATTTTGGCTACAACCGACACACTACTATAAAGGAGCTGCTTCGTACAGAAAAGAAGTCAACATCCCAAGCAATTGGAAAGGAAAAGCTATCGAACTTTTTCTGGAACGTTGCCATTGGGAAAGCCAAGTTTGGATAGATGGTAAAAAGATCGGGATGAATAACTCACTGGGTACTCCACATTGCTACGACTTAACCCAAATTCTAAGTCCAGGTACACATACACTGGAAATTTGCATCGACAATCGGATTAAAGATATAGACCCGGGAAGAGACTCACACAGTATAACAGACCACACACAAGGAAACTGGAATGGAATTATCGGCGATATATGCCTTAACGTCCGTCCGCTCGTTCATGTAGAAAATACAGCTATTTACGCAGATATCGCCAAGAAAAGCATACGTGTAGATGTTTCTGTTTTAAATAAGACAGATAAAACAACTCAGGCTATCCTGAAGCTGAGTGCCAATAATAAGGAAATCAGTAAAAATGTTTCTCTTAAACAAGGTAGCAATAATGTAGAAGCGACCTTGGAACTGGGAGAAGATGCACAGTTATGGGATGAATTTAATCCATATCTGCATACCCTGCAAGTAAGTATTGAGGATACAGACAATAAAACCACCGATACTACGACCGAGAGATTTGGACTCCGTGAAATCCGCTCACGTAACGGTATTCTGGAGATTAACGGTCATCAGCTATTCTTACGAGGTATGCTGGACTGCGCAGCCTATCCCAAAACAGGCTTTCCTCCAACAGATGAGGAAAGTTGGAGAAAACTTTTCAACAACTGCAGAAAACATGGTTTAAATCATGTACGATTCCACTCATGGTGTCCGCCTGAAGCTGCTTTTAATGTAGCAGACGAAATGGGATTCTATTTACAAGTAGAATGTTCATCATGGGCCAATGCGTCTACGACCATCGGTGATGGAAAAGGCATTGACCAATATATATTGGACGAAAGTGAAAGAATGGTCAAAACATATGGAAACCACCCATCGTTTTGTGCCATGTTATATGGAAACGAACCGGCAGGTGCAGGCAGCAATGCCTATCTGGAAAAGTTTGTCAGCACATGGAAAGCTAAAGACAACCGCCGCTTATACAGTACAGCAGCCGGATGGCCCATGCTGCCAGTAAACGATTATCAGAACGATCCGGCTCCACGTATTCAAGGTTGGGGCATGGAGCTGAAAAGTATTATTAATGCCGAAGCTCCACGTACCAATTACGATTGGCATGATTATACCAGTAAATATGACCAACCTTTCGTCAGCCACGAAATAGGACAATGGTGCGTATATCCTAATTTCAAGGAAATAAGTAAATACGACGGTGTCATGCGTGCACATAACTTCGAAATATTCCAGGCTTCTCTGAAAGCACACGGCATGGAACACTTAGCCGACAGTTTCCTGCTTGCTTCCGGAAAACTGCAGACCTTGTGCTACAAAGCAGACATCGAAGCTGCATTACGTACCAAAAACTTTGGAGGTTTTCAACTGTTGGGATTATATGATTTTCCGGGACAAGGTACAGCCCTTGTAGGTGTACTGGATGCTTTCGGTGACGAAAAAGGATATGTAACCCCTGAAGAGTACAGCCGTTTCTGCAACCACACAGTTCCTTTGGCCAGATTGCCTAAGCTTATTTATACAAACGATGAAACCCTGAAAGCATCTGTAGAAATAGCGTATTTTGGTAAAGCCCCCATACATCAATGTCAGGCTGGATGGAAACTGACTTCTGGAACTCAGACTCTGGCCGAAAGCAAATGGGAGCCAATTGATATAGCTATTGGCAACAACATTCCTATAGGAGAAATCGAAATTTCGCTTGCCAATATAAAAAATCCTGTGCAGGCAACACTGGAAGTTTATGTAAACGAATACAAAAACAGTTGGAACATTTGGGTTTATCCGAAAGAAATGACAGCTACTGCATTACAACCTCAACCCAATTTGCTCATGACAGACAAACTGGATGCCACAGCAATAGCTGAGCTGGAAAAAGGAGGTAACGTTTTGCTTTCATTCAGAAAAGGTAGCGTAAGTCCTGATATGGGAGGTGACATTAAAATTGGCTTCTCCAGCATATTTTGGAATACAGCATGGACTAGAGGACAAGCTCCCCATACATTGGGCATTCTATGCAATCCACAACACAATGCACTGCAAGAGTTCCCTACTGCCTACCACAGCGACTACCAGTGGTGGGATGCCATGAGCCACTCCAATGCCATAGCATTCAGTAAAATATCACCAGATATCAAACCGATTGTCAGAGTAATAGACGACTGGTTTACTAACCGCCCTCTAGCACTTCTTTTCGAAGTAAAAATAGGTAAGGGAAAACTTCTTGTAAGTGGCATTGATTTTTGGAGCGAAATGGACAAAAGACCCGAAGCCAGACAATTATTATACAGTATAAAACAATACATGTCCAGCGGACACTTTAAGCCAGATACTGAAACTACTACATCGGCAATTCAATCTATTACTACTACAAAGCACAAGCAAAATTAAACAATAAGTGCTTTTTGAAAAGTCCAAAGGCTGTAGGGTATATCAATCACCTTACAGCCTTTGTTATTTATTCAATTGGTATTTTTTTATTATTCAGCCGTAAAATAAATACTCTTTTTGGCAAAAAAGACTTACAGGCAAATAACATTTCATTAAATACTACAAAAATTCGATTTTGTTTCCTTTCTTAGAAACAAGTGTGGCGACTAATCCCTATATTTGCATTAAAATGCAATGATTATGACAACCAACTCCATTCTAATAGTTGAAGATGACCTTACGTTTGCAACCATGCTTAAAACATGGCTTGGCAAAAAAGGATTTACCGTAGATACAGCCAGCAGCAACGCCCGTGCCCGAAAGTTAATTGAAGCACAGGCATACAACCTAATTTTATCAGACCTCCGTCTGCCAGACCAAGATGGTATTTTCTTATTGAACTGGATGAGAGACAGAAATATAGAAACTCCTCTTATTATCATGACCAGCTATGCCGATATTCAGAGCGTAGTTCATGCTATCAAACAAGGTGCCAGCGACTATATTTCGAAACCTATACAGCCAGACGAATTACTAAAAAAAATAAAGGAAGCATTAAGCGAACCGGCTCATCCTATTTCTAAAAGCGGAAAGAACAAAGAAGCGGGAAAAAACTCTGATTATTCTTCACAAAATTTTCTGGAAGGTGAAAGCGAAGCAGCTCGCCAGCTCTACAACTACGTAGGTTTGGTGGCTCCTACCCCTATGGCCGTACTCATCAACGGAGCAAGTGGTACCGGAAAAGAATACGTGGCACACAGAATACACCAGCTCAGCAAACGAGCCGACAAGCCGTTTGTTGCTATCGACTGCGGCTCAATCCCAAAAGAGCTTGCGGCATCCGAATTTTTCGGCCATATCAAAGGTTCATTTACCGGTGCCGTTTCCGACAAAACAGGCGCTTTTGTAGAAGCAAACGGTGGAACATTGTTTCTTGATGAAATTGGCAACCTGAGCTATGAAGTACAAATTCAGTTGCTCCGTGCCCTGCAAGAAAAACGTATTCGTCCTGTTGGTTCAAATAAAGAGATTGAAGTTGATGTCCGGTTAATCAGTGCTACCAACGAAAATCTGACCGAAGCTATCGCCAAAGGAGATTTTAGAGAAGATTTATATCACCGAATCAATGAATTCACCCTGCGTATGCCTGCCCTAAAAGAAAGACAAGAAGATATTCTGCTGTTTGCAAACTTCTTTCTTGACCAAGCAAACCGAGAATTAGAACGTGACTTAACCGGATTTGACTTTAGTGCTTGCAATGCGTTACAAAGCTATTCGTGGCCCGGAAATTTACGCCAACTTAAAAATGTAGTAAAACGCGCAACATTGCTGGCACAAGGAGAATTTATTACGGTTCGAGAACTTGGAGACGAAATATGTTCCCCAGAAAAAAAAGAAACAATTTTTGCACGCAATTTTGCCCTACACGATGAAAATGCAGAAAGACAACGCATACTAGATGCATTATCACAAACAGGAAATAACAAAAGTAAAGCCGCCTTATTGCTTGGCATTGACAGAAAAACATTGTATAACAAATTAAAACTCTACAATATTCCACAATAAAAGTGTGGAATATTTCCACACTTCCACAAACACTCTACACACACACAAGAAATGAAAAGCATTTAAAATTTTAATTATCAATAAATTACGTATTTATATTCTTTTTGGCACACCTCTTGCTGTATTGTAAGTGTGAAATCATAGAACTAAAGTGACAAAAGCACATTAGCAATCAAAGATTTTACAGTAATCATGTTATAAGAAAGTCTATAAAGTAGTAATAATCACAATGCTCATTCAATAGAGCACTGTCTCCCTTAACGAAGGAAGTACAGAAGTAATGAAGATGCCTATGTGGAAAAGGGACGCTGTGAAAGCGCCCCTTTTTCATTATTCCATACTAAAGCCATTCCACAAATTTCCGGCAGGCAATGGAGCTGTCAAATCTATCAATTCCTTGGATACAGGATGTATAAAACGTATGCGGCGGGCATGCAGACAGATACTGCCATCCGGATTAGAACGCTGTGCACCATACTTCAAATCACCTTTTATAGGGCATCCTATCTTTGCCAACTGACAACGTATCTGATGATGTCGTCCCGTCTTCAAGTCAACCTCCAACAAATAATAATTTTGAGAATGACCTATCAAACGATAATTAAGGATAGCTTTCTTGGAGTTTTTCACTTCCTTATCGTAAGCATACGATTTATTCTGTTTTTCATTTCTCACCAGAAAATGAACCAGCTCTCCCTCCTCTTGAGGCGGGCAGTTTTTTACAATAGCCCAATAGGTCTTTTTCACCTCGCTCGTACGAAACATCTCATTCAAGCGAGTCAATGCCTTGCCGGTCTTTGCAAAAACCACAAGTCCACTTACAGGACGGTCCAAGCGATGCGTAACTCCCAAAAACACATTCCCGGGTTTTGCATATTTTTCCTTCAAATATGCCTTGACCATTTCAGACAAAGGAACATCTCCTGTTTTATCGCCCTGCACTATCTCTGAAGCTGTTTTATTAACAACTATAATATGATTATCTTCGTAAACTACAGTCATCGGCCTCACAAATTAAACGCGGGTGAAGCAGACTTACAGAGCCATATCGACCCCTTCCTGTTTGCATCATCCGCGCTGCATAAAAAATACCTTTACGGCAATATTACATATTCATACCACCATCAATCTGAATCACCTGTCCAGAAATATAAGAAGACAAGTCAGAAGCCAGGAACAAAGCAGTATTTGCTACATCCTCAGGTGTACCTCCACGACGGAGTGGAATACGTTTATACCATTCAGCCTTCACATCGTCAGACAGCTGAGCAGTCATTTCAGTAATAATGAATCCCGGAGCAATAGCATTAGCTCTGATTCCGCGAGAACCAAGTTCCTGTGCAATAGATTTAGCCAGACCAATCATACCAGCCTTAGAAGCTGAATAGTTGCACTGACCAGCATTACCGTGAACACCTACTACAGAAGCCATGTTAATGATGTTACCGCTTTTCTGGCGCATCATAATCGGAGTACATGCGTGGATAAAGTTGAATGCAGACTTCAAGTTAACAGCGATAACAGCATCCCACTGAGCTTCGCTCATACGCATCATCAAGCCGTCTTTTGTAATACCGGCATTATTTACCAAAATATCAATAGAGCCAAATTCTTCTTTAATCTGCTCTACTACTTTTGCAGTATCTTCAAAGCTTGCAGCATTAGAAGCGTAAGCCTTAACTTTTACACCGAATGCAGCAATTTCTTTTTCTGTATTCTGTCCGTTTTCATCGATTACCAAGTCTGTAAATGCAATGTTTGCACCTTCAGAAGCAAATTTTAATGCGATAGCCTTACCGATACCACGTGCAGCACCTGTAATAATAGCTGTCTTTCCAGTTAATAATCCCATAAATATTTTAGTATAAATAATTAATAATTTTCATTTTCCTGCTGG
>USQO01000095.1 GCA_900556845.1 uncultured Bacteroides sp.
GAGACAGCTTTGGATTAAAACGAAAAGAAGTAATAATTAAATAAATAAGTCAGAAATGAATATTTCATTAGAGAACGTTGATAAAGTAAGCGCAGTACTTACTGTCAAAATCGAGAAGGCTGATTATCAGGAAAAAGTAGAAAAAGCTTTGAAAAGCTTGCGTCAGAAAGTAAATATGCCGGGCTTCCGTAAAGGAATGGTTCCTATGAGCCTGGTTAAGAAACAGTACGGAATCTCTGTATTGGCAGAAGAAATCGACAAGCTGCTTCAGGAAAAAGTATTCGAATATATCCGCGAAAACAAAGTAAACATGCTGGGAACTCCGCTGCCAAAAGAAAATGCAGTAGACTTCGCTACAGCTGAAGAATTCGAGTTTGCTTTCGACATCGCTCTTGCACCTGAATTCAATGTAGAAGTATCTAACGCTGACACTGTAGACTACTACAACATCGACGTAACAGACGAAATGGTAGACCAGCAGGTTAAAATGTACACTCAGCGTACAGCTAAATACGACAAAGTAGAAGAATATCAGGATGGCGACATGCTGAAAGGTCTGATTGCTGAGCTGGACGAAAACAACAATACAAAAGAAGGCGGTATTCAGGTAGAAGGTGCAGTAATGATGCCTTCATACATGAAGAACGACGACCAGAAAGCTATCTTCAACGGCGTTAAAATCAACACTGTTGTAACTTTCAATCCTTCTGTAGCTTTCGATGGTAATGAAGCTGAAATCGCTTCTTTGCTGAAAGTGAAGAAAGAACAGGTTGCTGAACTGAAAGGTAACTTCAGCTTCCAGGTAGAAGAAATCACTCGTATGATTCCGGGTGAACTGAATCAGGAATTGTTCGACCAGGTATTGGGCGAAGGCGTTGCAAGCAACGAAGAAGAATTCCGTGGCAAAGTAAAAGAAAGCATTGCAAAACAGTTCGAAGCAGACAGCGACTACAAGTTCCTGATCGATGTTCGCAACTACTTGGCCAACAAAGTTGGTAAACTGGAATTCCCAGATGCACTGCTGAAACGCATCATGTTGGAAAACAACAAAGAAAAAGGTGAAGAATTTGTAGCAGAAAACTACGAAAAGAGCCTGGAAGAGCTGACATGGCACCTGATTAAAGAAAAACTGGTTGAAGCAAACGGAATCAAAGTTGAGCAGAGCGACATTGCCAACATGGCAAAAGAAGCTACCAGAGCACAGTTTGCTCAGTACGGTATGATCAATGTTCCTGAAGAACTGCTGGAAAACTACTCAAAAGAAATGCTGAAGAAACGTGAAAGCGTAGAAGCTTTGGTGAATCGTGCAGTAGAAGCAAAACTGTCTGAAGCATTGAAAGGACAGGTAAGCCTGAACAACAAGACTGTATCTGTAGAAGAATTCAACAAAATGTTTCAATAATTATTTTATTGGCAAGGGCGGCATGCAGCAGGCAGCCGCTCCTTGCTGATAAGAAAAGGCTTTCACAAAATAAAAGGGTGGAAGCCTATTTTTTTTACCCGAACTATAAAATTTGGAAAGATATGATGAACGATTTTAAAAAATATGCAACCAAGCATCTGGGCATGAACAGCATGGTGCTGGACGATGTTCTGAAGTCGCAGGCCGGCTATCTGAATCCTTATATCTTGGAAGAGCGTCAGCTCAATGTTACCCAGCTCGACGTGTTCTCACGTCTGATGATGGACCGCATCATTTTCTTGGGAACTCCAATTGATGATTATACTGCCAATACCCTCCAGGCACAGTTGCTTTATCTGGACTCTGTAGACTCATCAAAAGACATCTCTATTTACATCAACTCACCGGGTGGTTCAGTATATGCCGGCTTGGGTATTTATGATACCATGCAGTTTATCAGCAGCGATGTTGCCACTATCTGTACAGGTATGGCTGCTTCTATGGCTGCCGTATTGCTGGTAGCCGGTCAGGAAGGCAAACGCTCGGCACTGACTCATTCAAGAGTCATGATTCACCAGCCGATGGGAGGAGCACAGGGACAGGCTTCAGATATCGAAATCACTGCCCGCGAGATTCAGAAACTGAAGAAAGAACTCTACACCATCATTGCCGACCACTCGCACACCGAGTTCGATAAAGTATGGGCCGACTCAGACCGTGACTACTGGATGACAGCCCAGGAAGCTAAGGAATATGGCATGATAGACGAAGTGCTTTCACGCAAACCCAGTCTTTAATTCATAAAAGCATAAAACATTGGAAGACAACAAATCATCTAAAAATAAAAGAAGATGCAGTTTCTGCGGTCGTCCGGAAACGGAAGTAGGCTTCCTGATTACAGGAGTGAACGGCTGTATTTGCGACAGTTGTTCCGAACAGGCTTACGAGATTGTGAAAGAAGCGATGCATCACCAGAAACAGGGAGCCGGCAACCTGAACTTGTCGGAACTTCCCAAACCTAAGGATATCAAGGAGTTTCTGGACCAGTACGTAATCGGGCAGGACGATGCCAAACGTTACCTGTCGGTTGCCGTATACAATCACTACAAGCGTTTGCTGCAGCCTGCAGGCAAGGATGAAGTAGAAATCGAGAAATCGAATATCATTATGGTAGGAAGCACCGGTACAGGAAAAACCCTGCTGGCACGTACCATTGCCAAGCTGCTGCACGTACCTTTTACAATTGTTGATGCCACTGTATTGACCGAAGCCGGTTATGTAGGTGAAGATATAGAAAGCATCCTGACCCGTCTGCTTCAGGTAGCCGACTACAATGTAGAAGAAGCCGAACGCGGAATCGTATTCATTGACGAGATTGACAAGATAGCCCGTAAAGGCGACAACCCTTCCATTACACGTGATGTAAGCGGTGAAGGTGTACAGCAGGGATTGCTTAAGTTGCTGGAAGGTTCTATCGTAAATGTTCCTCCTCAGGGAGGCCGCAAGCATCCGGAGCAGAAACTCATTCCGGTGAATACACGCAACATTCTGTTCATCTGCGGTGGAGCTTTCGACGGCATCGAGCGTAAGATAGCCCAGCGACTGAATACCCACGTAGTAGGATACGGTGCAGCCAAGGATGCAGTAAAAATAGACAAGAACAACCTGATGCAGTATATCGCACCTCAGGACTTGAAGTCATTCGGACTGATTCCCGAAATCATCGGTCGTCTGCCGGTGCTTACCTATCTGAATCCGCTGGACCGTACAGCCCTGCGTAATATTCTGACCGAACCGAAAAACTCCATTATCAAACAATACATCAAACTGTTCGAGATGGATGGAGTGAAGCTGGAATTCCAGCCCGAAGTGTTCGAGTACATTGTAGACAAGGCTGTAGAATACAAACTGGGTGCACGTGGTCTGCGTTCCATTGTAGAGACCGTTATGATGGATGTCATGTTCGACCTTCCTTCGATGGACGTAAGCGAGTACGTAGTAACGCTGGAATACGCCAAGCAGCAGATGGAGAAAGCCAATCTGTCTCGTTTGCAAATGGCCTGATGTGCTGACAGTAAAATATTTGGGGGGTTGCCTAAAATAAACATCAAAATAGTTGTGTATTTTGAAAACTTGTTTATAACTTTGTTATAGTTGAAACAAGAAAAAATGAAATTAAGGCAAACCCTCAAAATTCTGGTACAATGGAAGAGAATATCAATCTAGCGGCAAAGCTTAAACTTTACTTTGGCTTTGATACATTCAAGGGCGAACAAGAGGCCATAATCCGTAACCTTTTGGCCGGGAATGATACATTTGTCCTGATGCCTACCGGCGGGGGTAAATCAATGTGTTACCAGTTGCCTTCCTTGCTGATGGACGGTACAGCGATTGTAATTTCTCCGTTGATAGCCCTGATGAAGAATCAGGTAGATGCCATGCGCAATTACAGCGAAGAAGACGGGGTAGCCCATTTTATCAACTCCTCTCTTTCCAAGTCTGCCATCGATCAGGTACGTGCAGACATCACAGCCGGTAAGACAAAGCTGCTTTACGTAGCCCCCGAGTCTTTGACCAAGGAAGAGAACGTGGAGTTTCTCCGTTCGGTAAAGATTTCATTTTATGCGGTAGACGAAGCCCATTGTATTTCGGAGTGGGGACACGATTTCCGTCCGGAGTACCGTCGTATCCGTCCAATCATCAATGAAATAGGCATAGCCCCGATTATAGCTCTGACTGCTACGGCAACACCTAAAGTACAGATGGACATCATGCGTACGCTGGGCATTATGGGAGCCAAATCGTTTGTATCCTCTTTCAACCGTCCGAACCTTTATTACGAGGTACGTCCCAAGACTGCATCGGTAGACAAGGACATCATTAAGTTCATCCGTGCCAACTCCGGCAAGTCGGGCATTATTTACTGTCTGAGCCGTAAGAAAGTAGAGGAGCTGGCCGAGCTGCTTAAGGTAAATGATATCCGTGCGCTGCCTTATCATGCCGGTATGGACGCTGCCACCCGTTCGGAAAATCAGGATGCATTCCTCAAGGAAGACGTTGATGTGATTGTAGCTACCATTGCATTCGGTATGGGTATTGACAAGCCCGATGTACGTTTTGTCATCCATTACGACATACCGAAAAGCCTGGAAGGATACTATCAGGAAACAGGCCGTGCAGGCCGCGACGGAGGCGAGGGTCAGTGCGTAACATTCTATTCGTACCGTGACTTGCAGAAGCTGGACAAGTTTTTGCAGGGCAAGCCTGTCAACGAGCAGGAAATCGGCAAGCAACTGTTGCAGGAAACTGCCGCATATGCCGAGTCATCGGTCTGCAGGCGAAAGATACTGTTGCACTATTTTGGTGAGAACTATACAGAAGATAATTGTGGTAATTGTGATAACTGTTTAAATCCTAAAAAACAAGTGGAGGCTCAGGATTCGTTGTGTGCAGTGATTGAAGCAATCATTGCCGTAAAAGAAAATTTTAAGACAGAATATATAATAGATATTCTTTTGGGTAAGGAAACGTCGGAAGTGTTGGCCCATCAGCATGAAGAACTGGAAGCATTCGGTTCGGGTGCGGGCGAAGAAGAACGTCATTGGAACGCTGTGATACGTCAGGCACTCATTGCCGGTTATCTGAGCAAGGACGTTGAAAGCTACGGTGTGCTGAAAGTAACAGCCGAAGGCCGTAAGTTCCTGAAAAAGCCCAAATCCTTTAAGATTGTAGAAGACAATGACTTTGATGAAGAAGAGGTAGAAGAAACTCCGGTTCGTGGTGGAGCTACATGTGCGGTTGACCCTGCACTTTACTCTATGCTGAAAGACCTGCGTAAGAAAATGTCGAAGCGCCTGGATGTACCTCCTTATGTAATCTTCCAGGATCCTTCGTTGGAAGCAATGGCAACCATTTATCCGGTAACGCTTGAAGAGCTTCAGAATATTCCGGGAGTAGGTGCCGGCAAGGCTAAGCGCTACGGTCAGGAATTCTGCGACCTTATCAAACGTCATTGCGAAGAAAATGAAATAGAACGTCCGGAAGACTTGCGTGTACGTACCGTAGCCAACAAGTCTAAGCTGAAAGTCGCTATTATCCAGAGCATAGACCGTAAAGTGGCGCTCGACGATATAGCAGTAGCCAAAGGTATTGATTTCAGTGAACTGCTGGATGAAGTTGAGGCCATTGTTTACTCGGGAACGAAACTGAACATCGATTACTTCCTGAACGAAGTGATGGACGAAGACCACGTTCAGGATATTTACGACTATTTCAAGGAGTCGACTACAGACAAGCTGGATGATGCTATGGACGAGCTGGGCGATGATTATACCGAAGACGAAATCCGTCTGGTACGCATCAAGTTTATTTCTGAGATGGCTAACTGATGATTTTATTCTTCAGTCTTATAGACTAACGATTGCATACACTGCATAACGATATGCTTGGAGAAATCCTTTTAAGGCATATTGTTATGCAGTTTTTTTATTGGGATTATTCATTCTTACATACAGTCTTCCATTCTCCGATAGTACCCGTCTCTTCCGATGGCTTCAGATACGATGCAGCCAGAACAGTCAGAAATCC
>USQO01000096.1 GCA_900556845.1 uncultured Bacteroides sp.
CAACATTTTTAAATACACGGTTAAAGAAAAAAAATATTTTTATAAAGCAGGGGCTCCATTCTATTTTTCCTATACTTTTATGCCACTTTTACAGATATTCAAAAGACAATACAACTAAAAAAAAATTCAATTATGAATGTAAGAAAACGAATCCTTTTCATTAGCCTTTCAGCGTTCGCCTTCCTGCAAGGCTATTCCCAACAATGGAATTTCGGAGTTGAAGCCGGTTACACCCGGAATAACTTTCACACAGACCTCCACAATTCAGCAAAAAACGGCTTTAAAGTCGGCGCGCTCGTCCAATACAGTTTTCCATATTCCATTGAACTGGAAAGCGGACTGGCCTACGAAAGAAAAGGAGGCATGCTTGATGGCATGCAAAACATCCATGCCACCATCAGCCGGATAGAAGCCAATCAGATGGATTACCTTCAGATTCCCTTGCTCGCAGGCTATCGGATTAATCTGGGAAAATCGTTCTCCATCCTTCCTCAGGCAGGCGGATACATCAATACGGGTGTACGGGGCAGCGGATTTATCTCCGGAACAGATTTTTACGGGCAGCCGTACACCAGCGCTACCGATATCTTTAAAGCTTATAGCAGCAGCTCCTACAGCTACCGGCCGTTCAACCGTACCGATACCGGACTGGCTTTTGCCCTGAGCCTGCAATACCAGCATGTGCGCCTGAAAGCCTCGTACGAGCTCGGACTGAGCAACGTGCACAGCATCTATGGCACGCCCCGAAACCGCACTTTCGGTCTGTCCGTAGCCTACATGCTGAAAAAATAAGTCCTATCAAATAAAAAAAGGATGTACTCCATGAAAAGAGTACATCCTACCCAAGGTTTATCAAAATTGTTTTATAAAACAGAGTTATATCGCACTGCCCGAAGCAATCATTACTTATTATTCACTTCTTCCAGTGTAGCAATACTTACACGGTTCCAGTCTGGTTCGCTGAACATGCTACCTACACCCTGGCCTTCGGCAGTAATACGGCTTGCACTAATCTTATAAGTATTGACAAGCATATTCTTTACAGCCTCAGCACGCTGTCTGGCAATACGTTCGTTCACCTCTACACTACCTTCCGGTGAAGCATAACCCAAAATCTTCACTGTGCTGCCCGGATGATTCTTCATATAAGTAGCAATACGCTCTACGTTCGGTTTCTGGTCGGCACCAATGGTAATTTTACCCTGACGGAATGTAATTACTGACTCCATGCTCTTAGTAGAAGTTTCCTGAACGATGGTTTCAACCTGTTTCGGTGCATTCTGGCAGTCAGTCAGTTCCTGCTGCAGACGTGCATTTTCTGCCTTGGCAGCATCCAGTGCCTGCTGTACAGCAGCTTCCTGTTCGCGCAAGCTGTTGATCGTATTGTTCAACTGGTCTACTTCAGCCTGGTTGTATGGTTTCACGATAGTCTGGTAACGTTTTCCGTTGCTTCCGGCAAAGTGGTAAGTCACGCCAGCCAGCAATTCCAGTCCCGACTTATTTACATTCAGCTTATGAGCCTGATTTCCGTCCATACGATAAACCATTGCCGGTTTTACGTTGATACTCCAAGCCTTGCTTTCACCCAGGTTGAAGTTGAAGCTTGCACCAAAACGGCTAACCAAGTAGCTGCGGTCGTAGCTGTAACCAGAGTTCATGAAATCGTGTCCCCAACCAATACCTGTAACAGTTTCTACTTCGAACAGGCGAGGCTCACCATTATAACCAAATATCAAGTTTGACAAGTTAATCTTTCCGTTTGCAGTAATGCTAAGCGCATCAAATGCGTTGCGGCTGGCAGAAGTATTCACTGCGGTAAGTCCCTGTACCGAAAGTCCCAGTACTGGAGTAACCTGCTTACCCAACTCCAATCCTACAACACCACGCATATTTTTCCAAAACGCAGCATGTGCTACCGGAGTTACACCACCTCCATTAAGTCCCACATACCAGTTATCCAGAAACTTATTACCATCGTAAACATTCTGAGCATTTGCAGTCATCACGGTAGCGGCCAAAGCCAAAGCAACAAAACCTTTCTTTTTCATTTTTAAAACCTTTTTTATATTATCCATTATTATTTCTTCTTTGCAAACTCAAACAGTTTTCAGCACTGTTGTTCTGTAAAGTACACTCATATAACAAACGGCCGAAGCAATTGTTCACGAAACAGAGAAAAAAATCTTTTTTTTCATTATATTTGCATCACCTTCTTTTATCTTTTTTAAACATACCGTCTATTCAAAAAGAATTATGCTAAAAATTTTACATATACGACTTCATAATGTTAAAATAAAAACTTTTTTAATCAACAATTGTCATAACCGTAAACCACGTGCAATATTCGCAATTTTTCTAGAGAGTAACAAGCATTTGTCTGGAAATTTAATCACCAAGTACAAAAAAGTGCTACACACAAGAATATTTCTTTGTTTTACACCCCTCCAATCATCTTCTCCCAACACCATATTATATTGCTTTTGCAATTCGAAATATGGGAAAATACAACCTATTCTATAATTTCCGAAAACATTTTTATAATAAAAACGCGCAATATGGACTTAAAAAAAATTTCAACCCTGCTGCTGGGCTGCGCCCTCTGGCTACCCATGCAGGCCAATGAAGGCATGTGGATGCTCACCGACCTGAAGCAGCAAAATGCGGCTGCCATGTACGACCTGGGACTGGACCTGCATATCGACCAAGTTTATCATCCCGACAGCATCAGCCTGAAAGATGCCGTAGTACACTTCGGAGGCGGATGTACAGGCGAAGTGATTTCTGCCGAAGGACTGGTACTGACCAATCATCACTGCGGATACTCGTACATACAGCAGCACAGCTCTGTAGAGCATGACTACCTGACCGACGGATTCTGGGCCATGACACGCAGCCAGGAGCTGCCTTGCAAGGGGCTGACCGTTACGTTTATCGACCGCATCCTCGACGTAACACCCTACGTACGGGAGCAGCTGGCCAAGGACCCCGACCCGGAAGGCATAAATTACCTGTCGCCCAGCTACCTGAGCCAAGTGGCCGACCGTTTTGCCAAAGCCGAGAACATTGCAACCGATGAGTTTACCGTACTGGAACTTAAACCATTTTACGGCGCCAATAAGTACTACCTGTTTGTTAAAACAGTATATAAGGATATACGTATGGTAGGCGCTCCCCCTTCTTCCATCGGTAAGTTTGGTGCAGATACCGACAACTGGATGTGGCCCCGCCACTGCGGTGACTTCTCTATCTTCCGCATCTATGCCGGCAAAGACGGCAAACCCGCCAACTACAGCGTCGAGAACCAGCCTCTGCGCGTCAAGAAACACCTCACCATCAATCTGGGCGGCATCAAGGAAGGCGACTTTACCTTCGCAATGGGATTCCCCGGACGCAACTGGCGCTACATGATCAGCGACGAAGTGGAAGAACGCATGAAAACCACCAACTTTATGCGCGACACCGTACGCGGCGTGCGCCTGAGAGCCCTGAACAAGGAAATGATGAAGAGTGCCAAGACACGCATCCAGTATGCCAGCAAGTATGCCGGCTCGGCCAACTACTGGAAAAATGCCATCGGTATGAACGAGGGTCTGGTACGGCTGAAAGTGCTCGACACGAAAAGAAAACAGCAGGAAGAGCTGCTGGCATACGGCGAACAGAGCGGCAACGGCGAGTTCAGAAAAGCATACGAAAGTATCAAGGATATCGTAGCCAAGCGTTTCGATGCTGTCTATCACCAGCAGGCCATTCTGGAGGCGCTGATGCAGGGCACCGAGTTCAGCAAAGTACCGGAAACCGACAAGCTGCATAAGGCACTGCTGGCCAAAGACCGTGAGGCAGTAAAAGCCAGCCTGGAACAACTGAAGCAGGATTTCGAAAAGTTCTTCAACAAAGACTACGACCCCGAAGTAGACCGCAAAGTATCGAAAGAAATGCTGAGTCTGTATGCCCGTCTGGTTCCTGCCGCACAGCACATCAGCATCTTCGGCAGCATCCGGCAAAAATTCGGCGGCAGCACCAGCGATTTTGTAGATGTCTGCTTCGACAAGTCCATCTTCAGCAGCAAAGAGGCATTTGCCAAGTTCGTGAAACGTCCGTCGGCAGCCGCACTCAAAAAGGACTGGATGATTCTGTATGCAAAATCGGTGAAAGAAGGTTATAAAGCTACATCGGAAGCCATGAAAGCCGAAACCGAAGCCTACAACAAGGCACACAAGACATGGGTGGCCGGCATGCTGGAACTGAAACAGAAAAAGGGAATTCCCGTTTATCCGGATGCCAACTCTACTCTGCGCCTGACTTACGGCAAGATTGGTTCGTACGAACCGCAGGACGGAAAAGAGTATCTCTACTACACAACACTGGAAGGCGTGATGGAAAAAGAAGACTCTACAAACTATGAATTCGTAGTCCCGGCCCGCCTGAAAGAGCTGTATCAGAAAAAAGATTTTGGCAGATATGCCATGAAAGACGGCCGCATGCCTGTCTGCTTTGCCACGGGCACGGATAACACCGGCGGCAATTCCGGCTCACCCGTATTCAACAGCAAGGGAGAACTGATAGGCACCGGCTTCGACCGAAACTGGGAAGGCCTTACAGGCGACATTGCCTATAACCCCAAATTACAACGGGCTGCCTGCGTAGACATCCGCTATACTTTATTTATTATAGACAAGTTTGCAGGTGCCAAGCATCTGATAGACGAAATGACCATCGTGGAATAATAAAACAGAAAGGAGATAAACGTTACCCTATTGCGTTTATCTCCTTTTATTTTTAGTTTATCACAGCCTTGACACGCGTTCTGCATTCCAATAACACAGATACCTCATTGCAATGCCTTACGTTCACCACTCAAATGAGAAAAACAACCGTCAAGGACTTTCCGAATGTACAAAAATAAAAAAGGGAATCTTCACAGACTCCCAATCTTCATTAACCTTAAATCTAATACCATGAAAAACACAGTGCAAAGATAAAGGTTTTATGTTATACAACATACAAAACCCCGCAAAAATGCACCTGTTTTTATATTTATTAACTAATGTCAGATTGATATTATCGTAAAATCACATTCGTGCCCCTATTTTTAAGTCCCGCCCTAAATTTTACACCAACAAATCGATACAAAGGTATTGTATATTAAAAATATAAGTCGTACCTTTGCAGCCGCTAATACGAGCTATTAGCATTTAATTCAAATCATTCACAATAAACTAAATTAAAGAAAATGGCAACTAAAATCAGATTGCAAAGAAGAGGTCGTAAAAGCTATGCTTTTTACTCAATCGTTATCGCTGACGCAAGAGCACCACGTGATGGTAGATTTACTGAAAAAATCGGTACTTACAACCCTAACACCGATCCTGCCACAGTAGATTTGAATTTTGATCGTGCTTTGTACTGGGTTATGAACGGTGCACAGCCTACTGACACTGTACGTAACATCCTGTCAAAAGAAGGTGTTTACATGAAGAAACACTTGCTGGGCGGTGTTGCTAAAGGTGCATTCGACGAAGCACAGGCTGAAGCTAAATTCAACGCTTGGAAAGAAAACAAACAGAACGGCTTGGCTACCCTGAAAGCAAAACAGGAAGAAGCTAAAAAAGCAGAAGCAAAAGCACGTCTGGAAGCAGAAAAGAAAGTAAACGAAGCTATCGCTAAGAAAGTAGCTGAAAAGAAAGCTGCTGAAGCTGCTGCTCAGGCAGAAGAAAACGCTGAAGCTACTGCTGAAGAAGCTACAGAAGCTCCTGCTGAAGCTTAATTCGTTTATTAAAGAATTTACAAAAGGTTCTTACCTCGAAATGGGTAAGAACCTTTTTTTTGCCCCTAACCCTAAGAAAAACCTGCCTGATGTAAAAAAAACACGACATTATAACAGTCAAAACAAATCGTATAATACTAATAGACAG
>USQO01000097.1 GCA_900556845.1 uncultured Bacteroides sp.
TCTATATATTGAAAACTAATGTACTTTAATGTAAAATGATAATAATCTTTTACTATCTTTGTATGTGGAAATTTAAAATATTAAAACTTTCATTTGGATTGGATGGACGGAGGTGATCAATGTACAATATGAGCAATTCAGGTCGGAATATAGATATCAGATAATACCATACATATATTAGGTAGCCGTTCGTGCTACAAATTTGATTGGGCATGGCTTGAGAAAATATTAGGGAGATAACATTTGTCAATCAATAATTATTAATACATATTACACATCATGAAAAACATTAAAAAACTGATGGTCTGCTTATTGGGAGCAGCCTTATCGAGCAGCTTGAATGCACAAGATGCGAATAGTTATGTACATGAACAGTCGGATGGATACGAATGGCCTACCGACAAAGAAGTTTTGGCCAAACTGGATAAATGGCAGGACCAAAAATTCGGTGTACTATTTCATTGGGGACTTTATTCGGTTCCTGGGGTTTGTGAATCATGGCCTATTTGCTGTGAAGATTGGATAAATCGTCCGATGGATTCTTATTATGAGTATAAGAAATGGTACTGGGGTCAGAGTGAGAAATTCAATCCTACTAAATTTGATCCGGAACAATGGGCCGACGTGATGGAAGATGCTGGTATGAAGTATATGATTTTCACGACTAAGCATCATGACGGTTTCTGTATGTTCGATTCAAAATATACAGATTTCTCTATTGCTAACGGACCGTTTAAAGATAATCCGAAAAAGGATGTGGCTCGTTATGTTTTTGATGCTTTCCGCGCCAAGAATTTTATGATTGGTTGTTATTTCTCAAAACCGGACTGGCATTGTGAATGGTTCTGGAATCCTTACTTTGATACAAATGGACGTATGCAGAACTACAAGAGAGAGAAGCATCCTGATTGGTGGAAGAATTATCAGGATTTTACTTATAACCAGTTGACAGAATTGATGACTAATTATGGTAAATTTGATATTCTGTGGCTGGATGGCGGATGGATTACCGGTGAAGAAGTTCGCTTGGATGAAGTCCTCGCTAATGCTAGAGGTGGGCTGCAACTTGGCTTGATTTCGGTAGACCGTACCATCAAAGGAAAGAATGAAAACTATCAAACCCCAGAACATACTATTCCAGAGAAACAGTTGAATCATCCTTGGGAAACTTGTATGCCGCTTTCTGGTGCATGGGGATGGGTACCCAATGTCACTTTCAAGACATCTAATCATGTTGTGAATTTGTTGTCGGAAATTGTAGCTAAAGGTGGATGCTTTGTTCTAGGAGTAGGTCCTACTGCAGAAGGGCTTATCCAGCCTGAAGTCGTAGAAAGACTTCAGGGAGTTGGTAAGTGGTTAAGAGCAAATGGTAAAGCTATTTATAGCACTCGTACCACTCCTCATTATAACGATGGTAGAACTTGGTTTACTGCTGACAAAGATGGAAAAACACTTTATGCTATTTATACTTTGCCAGATAATGAAAAATTGCCTGATACCATTGAATGGACTGGAAATATCCCGACAGGAACTATGAAACTTCTGAAAGGAAATCGTACGGTGAAATATACTTGCAATGGGAATAAGGTTACAGTAACATTGCCTAAAGGCTTGGCAAATGAATCTTTGGCATTTAGCTTTAAAGTAAAAAAATAAACAATTAATTATAGACGTAGAATATCATGAAAAAACTGAAAAATATTTTAGCTTATTGTCTTATTGGTACAGCTTTTGCCATGAATGCAAATGCTCAGGAAGTTCAGGGATTTGTGCATGAGCAGTCGGCTGCATCGGATTATGTATGGCCAACAGACCAGCAAGTTTTGGATAAATTGGATAAATGGCAGGATTTGAAATTTGGTGTTTTGTTTCATTGGGGCTTGTATTCTGTACCAGGTATTGTAGAGTCATGGTCTATATGTTCGGAAGATGAAGACTGGATTTCTCGTGACAAGAGCATGAGTTATGAGGACTATAAAAAATGGTACTGGGGCCTTAAGGATAAGTTTAATCCAGTGAACTTCAATCCGGAGCAATGGGCAGATGTCATGGAAGATGCCGGTATGAAATATATGTTGTTTACAACGAAGCATCATGACGGTTTCTGTATGTTCGATTCGAAATACACTGATTTCTCTATTGCAAATGGAGCTTTCAAGGATAATCCGAGAAATAACGTAGCGAAGTATGTTTTCGAAGCTTTCCGACAGAAGAACTTTATGATTGGCTGTTATTTCTCAAAACCGGACTGGCATTGTGAGTGGTTCTGGAATCCTTACTATTCTACTCCTAACCGCAGACAGAATTATAAAATAGAGCAGCATAAAGACTGGTGGAAAAACTATCAGACATTTACAGAGAACCAGTTGGGTGAGTTGATGAGCGACTACGGCAGCATGGATATCCTTTGGCTCGATGGTGGTTGGGTTACAGGTGATGATGTAAATCTGGACCGTGTATTGGAAAAAGCTAGAAAAACACATCCGGGACTGATTTCAGTAGACCGTAGTATTCGTGGAAAAAATGAAAATTACCAGACCCCGGAACGTAGCATTCCGGCTACTCAGCTGAATTATCCGTGGGAAAGCTGTATTACATTGAGTAACGACTGGGGATGGGTTCCGAATGCTCCTTACAAATCTCCTGAAAAAGTAATCTCTATTTTGGCCGAAATTGTAGCTAAAGGTGGCTGTCTGGCTTTAGGAGTTGGACCTACTCCTGATGGTATCATAGAGCAACCGGTAGTAGAACGTCTGCACAAGATTGGTGAATGGATGCGTGTAAATGGAGAGGCTATCTATGGTACACGTATAACTCCTGTTTATAATGATGGAAAAACTTGGTTTACGGCTAATAAAGACGGTGAAACATTGTATGCTATTTATACAGTAAGTGATGGTGAAACCTTGCCTGCCACTATTGAATGGAAAGGTAATTTGCCAAAAGGAAAGATGACATTATTGCAGACTGGTAAAAAAGTAAAATACAGTTGTGAAGGTGATAAGGTTATAGTTAAATTACCGGAAGATCTTAAGAATGAACCTTTAGCATTTAGATTTAAACAGAAGAAATAACGTTGTATGAAATCTATACTGATAACTACAACCACTTGTTTGTTTATGAGTGTTGTGCCTGCTATGGCACAACAGCCTCTTTACAAGCAGGCTTCTGCTCCGGTAGAAGAACGTATTGACGATTTGCTGGGCAGAATGACTTTGGAAGAAAAAGTCGGTCAGATTTGTTGCCCACTGGGTTGGGAGATGTATACTAAAACCGGTAAAAACAGCGTGACTATTTCTGATTTGTATAAAAAACAAATGAGTGAGGCTCCTATAGGCTCTTATTGGGCTGTACTGAGAGCCGATCCATGGACACAGAAAACATTGGAGACAGGATTGAATCCTGAACTGTCAGCCAAAGCTTTGAATGCTTTGCAGAAATATGCAGTAGAAGAAACACGCTTGGGTATTCCGGTACTTTTTGCGGAAGAATGTCCACATGGACATATGGCAATCGGGGCGACAGTTTTTCCTACTTCGATGGCACAAGCTTCTACCTGGAATAAAAATCTGATTTTTTCAATGGGTGAGGCGATTGGCTTGGAAGCACGCTCGCAGGGAGCAAATATTGGTTATGGTCCGGTTTTGGATATTGCACGTGAGCCTCGTTGGTCTCGTGTAGAAGAAACTTTTGGTGAAGATCCTTACCTGACTGGAATCCTGGGAACTGCATTTGTAAAAGGTATGCAGGGTACCGATTATAAAGATGGTAAGCATGTGTATTCTACATTGAAGCACTTGGCTGCTTATGGCGTACCTCGAGGTGGTCATAACGGTAATCCGGCAGACATAGGTATGCGTGCATTGTTTGACGAATATTTACCAGGTTTCCAGCGTGCGGTAGAAGAAGGTAAGGCTGCCACTGTGATGACCTCGTACAATTCTATTGATGGCGTACCATGTACTAGTAATACTTTCTTGATTGACTCCGTATTGAGGAAAAGATGGGGATTCGAAGGTTTTGTATATTCAGACTTGGCCAGCATTGACGGTATTGCAGGCGGAAATGTAGCTGCCGATATGGAAGATGCTGCTATTCAGGCTATCAAAGCGGGAACAGATATGGACTTGGGTGCCAATGCATATAAGCGTCTGGTGAAAGCTGTAAAAGAAGGACGCATTGATGAAAAATACATTGATCGTGCAGTAGAGAATGTTCTGCGCCTGAAGTTTAATATGGGATTGTTTGAGAACCCGTATGTATCGCCTAAAGAAGCTAAGGCCGTAGTAAACTGTGACGCTCATCGTCAGATTGCTCGTCAGATTGCCCGCGAAGGAACTGTATTGTTGAAGAACGATGGCATTCTTCCTTTGAGCGAATCTTTGAAGCGTGTAGCGGTGATTGGTCCTAATGCAGATGTGATGTATAACTATCTGGGCGACTATACTGCTCCGCAGGAACGCTCGAAGGTCGTTACGATTTTGGATGCTGTGCGTGCTAAGCTTCCCAATGCACAGATTGACTATGTAAAGGGATGTGCTATTCGTGATACAACTCAGAGCAATATTGCTGAGGCTGTACAAGCTGCTCAGAAAGCCGATGTGATTATCTTGGCAGTAGGCGGTTCAAGTGCACGTGACTTTAAGACTAAATATATCAATACAGGAGCGGCTACCGTATCGAATGAAGACGATGGTATTGTATCGGATATGGAATGTGGTGAAGGCTTTGACCGTGCAACCTTGAATTTGCTGGGTGACCAGGAAAAACTCTTGAAAGCACTGGCTGCTACAGGGAAACCTCTGGTTACAGTTTATATTGCCGGAAGACCTTTGAATATGAATCTTGCAAACGAGAAATCACAGGCACTTTTAACAGCCTGGTATCCGGGTGAACAAGGTGGTAATGGTATTGTGGATGTCCTTTTCGGTGACTACAACCCGAGTGGAAGATTGCCGATGTCTGTTCCACGTAATGAAGGCCAGATTCCAGTTCACTATTCTCAGGGTCCTCAGAGAGACTATATGGACAGTCCGGGTACACCGCTCTTTACTTTTGGTTACGGGTTGAGCTATACCACTTTTGGCTACAGCAATCTGAGACTGGAAGAAGGAGATGGCAAAGATGTGATGCAGAAAGTTGTATGTACAGTAACCAACACCGGTCAGTGTGACGGTGACGAAGTAGTACAGCTCTATATTAATGATAAAGTAAGTTCTGTAGTAACACCTCCAATCCGTTTGAAAGGTTTTGAGAAAATTTTCCTGAAGAAAGGAGAAAGTAAAGATGTGACTTTCATCCTGACCCGTAAGGATTTGTCTATTTTCGACAAAAATATGCAGTTCACTGCTGAGCCAGGTGAGTTTAAAGTAATGGTTGGTGGAGCTTCCAATAACCTCCCGCTGATAGGAGCATTTGAAATTAAATAAATTTTAGAAGAGCACTGCTTGTTTTTCTCAAGAGCTGTGCTCTTTCTTTTTTCCATATGCAGAATTCTATTACCTTTGTAAGGTGAATCCGAATTTTGTTATACTTTATATTGATATGCTATGAAAAAGATATCCTTACATTCCTATATGCCCTGGGTAATTGCTGCTTTAATAGGAAGTATGCCGTTTCTTTTGGGAAATCAGCTAAAAGAGTCGTCAACTCATACCGTCGAAAAAGCACTCCCATTATATAGCTGTCTGGATGTACCTGCTCAGTTTACACTTTGTGATAGTACGGTTGATTTGTCGCGTTACGACCGGAAGGAGCATTTGGATAGAGAATTATTGGCTTTTTCGTATATGCATAGTACTTCGTTGCAGATAATCAAACGTGCTAATCGTTATTTCCCGATGGTGGAACCCATATTGAAGCAGCATGGAATTCCCGATGACTTTAAATATCTTATGGTTATAGAGAGT
>USQO01000098.1 GCA_900556845.1 uncultured Bacteroides sp.
CCATATTTCTGACTTATTATCTATAAAATATTGAGTAATAATCGGTTGTAAATACACCAACTGTTTCCATAACAGACTCCAAGCCCCATGCTGTTGTCAAAGATTCCTTACCGGTATCAAACACAGTACGTATAGCCTTTTGAGAAAATGTATATAGCGAATTTACCACACTTGAGTTTCCATCCTGACTATAGCTTGCAGATTCTGTGATGATATGCAACTGACGGTCTTCCTTATCTACACTGGCTTTCCAGAGAGAACGATTATAGGCACCTGTCTGCCCTGTAATAGGGTCTACGAAATAAAGATTCTCGTCTACAAAAGCTGTAATACAGATATGGTCACTACCCTGTGGTATCAAATCATTAACTGTTCCCTTATTTTTTGCATCCATCAAAAACTTCACAAGCTGATGAATATCCATCATTCTGGCATCTTTATAAGCTCCTCCTTCATAAGTCTGATAATATGGAGACTCCACACCATCACCTTCTTTATCAGGATCATCATAATTCTGATCGCCAGGGTATTTTACATATTGTCCATGCGGATAACCATACTGTGCATTAATAGCAAACTTAATCCATTTATAATCTTCTATACCCTTAAAATCTTCGCTTCCCACTATATGAATACCTGAAGAGAAAGGTGTCTTAACCCCCCATGTCATCTTATCTGTGATAAGGTCCGGGTGAATCTCAAGCAAGCACCTGTCGTAATGTGAATCAAGAGCGAATATTTTATTTGAACTGTAAATCACATCTCCCTCATGCCCTGGGCGTAATTCGTTTTTATTTTTTACTTCTACAATAATATCCTTTATACCCTGCACGGTTATGGTGTATACATAATGACCGTTACGCTTGGTATCGTAATCATTTACACCTTCTACAGAACCCAAATGTACAGTATAACGTGTATTCGCATTAACTTCATGACCGTTTTCATCGGTATAAGATAAATGACCTGTCAATTCCATATAGGTTGAATTGGCATTGGCATAAGTAAAAGCACCGTTTTCATACTCCTGACCCGGTTTGCCTCCTCCCGATAAGGTAATATGATCTCTTTCATCTCTTAAAGCGTAAGAGCCATTGGTAATCTCTTTCCTAAAAGCCTTTCTATTCTCAGGCATATAGAAGACAAAGCTTCCACCACGATACAAAGACTGATTATCTACTTCTACCCTTTCTATTTTTTCGAACACACGAACCGGTGTAGTAAAATAGTCTCCGGCGGCATCCTTATCACCGTCAGCAGCTTCCGACTCTACCAGCAGAGACTGCTTCGGTACACTTACTATTCTCCAGCCCTTCGGTTCAAAAGAGAAGCTTTTCCAGGTTGAATTTTTTGGAACAGCATTCATCTTAACCTCCACCTTTGCATCCACACGTTCCAGTTTCAATGTGCAGTCCAATGTAGAAGTTCCTTGTTCATTACCAATAATATTTATAGTATTACTACCGTTTCCGTCTAAAGCATATCCTGTCATCAAGAACAAGCCTCCTCGTTCTATAGATTCATCATCTGCCATTTGTAGGACAAGTTTCTTCAGTTCGTCCAAGGTTGTAATAGCATCCAAGGTTTCTCTAGACACAGCATAGGCAGTAGAGGTAACGTCTTGAACTGTAAGGTTGGCAATACCTACAATCTTTGCGTTATTGGCAGTTTTTGCGGTAAACTTAATATCACCTTTTGTAGGAGTATTAGCATCACCATTAGTAACATGCAGACCTGTACTAGGGGTAAAGAAGGTTGAGTTTTCGTCCAACTCCATTCTTTTTCCATCACTATAAAAAGCAAGTATATAAAGATTATCCACCTGATACTCATATTTGGACTCCTGAGCAGCTCTACTCATTATAGGACTTACATCAACTCCAAAATTCAAGGTTACTTCAGTAGGGATACCTTCTTCTATCAAATTATTATCATAATTGAAGAAATCATCCTTACACCCTGTAAACAATATTACAAGAGCCGAGATATAAAGTAAAAATCTGTATTTCATACCGTTATCTTTTATAAAAACAATACTGAACAATCATTTCATCACTCAAATGGTGGTACTTCAACCGGATATTCATCCCATTTACAAACCTCAAAGTTGAGTATAATTACCGCAGTAGTAGTAATACGTGCTGTAATATTCACCTGTGTATTGCGAGGGAATGAGTTATATCCCATACCAAATACCAACGGCTCATATTCGCGGACATTAGTTGTCAGACCTATAGTATAAGGATTATCACCCATACCTGCTTTGTAAGCATAAGTAGGATATATATAGGTAGCAAGTTTAGGTGTACTTTGATTTCCTGGAATTGTAATATGCCGGTCCAAAAACTCTAAAACACCATATTGTGTACCATCCGGAACATCCATAGTTTGATCCGTAAACAAATAAAAGCGGTCTCCAACAAAAGGTCCAAAATTTACTTTCTCCAAAGTAATATCACTGGTTGTTCCGTTTTCTACAATCAGATTCAGTTTGACCACAGCACGACGCAACTCAATATTGACCGGTGCCATATTACGCACTACACTGACTCCTACAGTTGCACTCATTGGCAGACCATGATCAACTATATTAGGCCCTGTCTTTGGAAAATAAGTTTTAGTTTCGTCAACAAAAAGAAACTGTTGGTTACCTTTTTCCAATTCATCCAG
The DNA here is from genome assembly GCA_900556845.1 of uncultured Bacteroides sp. GTDB lineage: Bacteria > Bacteroidota > Bacteroidia > Bacteroidales > Bacteroidaceae > Phocaeicola. Next base: position 2,671 of record USQO01000098.1, read on the forward strand.
AATAACCTCAGTGGTATATTCTTTTCCAATACTTTCTTCATTTCCTATAGCAAAGAATGTAGCTATTCCTATAGGGACATCAGGAATAGTCAACGTAACCTTTCCGTCAGCATCCGGTGTCAACTCACTTGCAGTATATTTTTTATTATACACTATACTTTTAGGTCCGGTAGAAACGACAATACGCAAAGTCTTGATACCCTCATGTTGTGAAGCGTCTACATATCTGCTTTTTGCTTTCTGCCCTAAATCTATTACAACATTTACAGAAGTCCTGCCTTCTGCTGTATTAACATCAGATTCTTTTTGACAAGCTGCAAACAAAACAATTAACAAACAGCCTATACATATGGTAAGCTTTTTTATCATAACATTCACTTTTTATATTCTTTAAAACTAATTACCATTGTACACTTGTATTCTTTTCATCCCAAGCCAATACAGAGACACTCAACGATACATCTGCCGTATTTTCAGGGATAGTTACTACGTATGAATAGCTCTGACTTTTTTCCCATGATTTAACACTGCCTGCATTTAATGCTACAGAAGCGCTATAGTCTACACCAGGTTCATTGTCGTATTCATAATCCAATTCAATCTTGACCCCATCGTTTATGTCTTGCGGAATTATCATGAAATCACCGAATAAGGAATAAGTTTGATTTACACCTACTGAGATTCCCGGATTCTGAGATACTTTATAAGGAGTGTTATCTTTGACAACTGCTTGACCTAACTGACTCCAAACAGGACTGGTAGTGCTACTGAATGTGCCAGTATTTACCATTCCATAGACCCACACATTCTTCAATTTAATAGAATGACTTTTTGTCTTTATGGCAAACTTTAATTTAGAGAGTTCGTGTCCAAAACTTAATTCAACAGGTAGAACCGTACTCCCTGAGGTATATGTTATGCCTGTTTTCTTGGCTGTCATTAAGTCCACTGCATCTGCTCCGGTTTTTGAGCAGTCGAAGTCATTAATAATAATAGAACCACCATTTGTTACTTCTGCTGTTATCTTATTAGGATGGACTGCATAAAAATCATAATACTCATTCATATTCCAATAAATATCACCACCCTCATAATCCCAACCGGAATCTTTAATTACATTTACACCATTAAAGACCGAAATATATTCAGAATCTACAGAGACCTTACGCCACCCCCAAACTTGAAAATCCGTCAGATCTTTTTTTTCTATTACAGCTCCACGAGTTTCCGGCTGTACACTAAAACTTATAGGTACTTTTTCTAATTTATCACTTTCATCAAAAACTGTTGAAGTACAAGACACCAGCAATAAAGGAATACATGAAAGCAAAAACGATGTTTCTTTAATTGGGTTCAGCATATCTTTAATTTTTATGTTTTTAAGTAAAAAAAGAGATTAGTCTGCACTTTGCTACATGATATTTTTGGCTATCATAATAACAAAGGGAACATAAAAAAGCAGCTACTCTCTATTAGTTCCCATGCAGACGGCCAAGCCTGCATGGGTATATTTTTATTATGGTTTCTCTGTTGGATTCAAAGCAGGTACATCTTTCTCTTGCCAAGAATCTACACTTGGAGTAAATACAATTTTAACAAGATCATCAGGATTATCTATTATATCTTCTATATTAACATTTGCAGTGTAGTTATAGCAGAAACCAGGCATCCATTTTTTACCATTAGAATCATGGTCATATGTAAGAGTTGCCTCAAATGTCTTTTCTGTAGTAGTTTGTCCACTTGGTTTTTCACCAGCAATAGTTGCTTTGAAAGTAACTTTCAATCCGTCATTAGACTGTGGCAAAACGAGTTTTACATCTGAAGTAGGAACGTCTTTTGATATTACACCACCATTAGCTAAAGCTGTATATGAATATCCTTTAGATTCAGTAAACGAACTAACATCCCAACTTGCACCGGCAGCAGAAGTATATGTTCCATTACCTTTATTGATAGCATCAATATTAAGTTCACTGATAGTTAATTTATAAACAGCGGCAGCTTCTGTACTGATTGTGAATTTTACCTGACTTAACATGTGTTTGAATGTAAGAGAAACAGGATTATGAGAATAACTTCCAGTGCTTCCTGTCAAAGCTCCAGACTCATCTCCAGAAACAGCAGCAATCAAATCTTTTGCATCATCTGGAGTATAAGCATCAAATGTTAAAGTTGAAGTACTTGCATCAAATTCTGCATTATCAATTTTTCCATTAGAGCCATCTGCATAAGCACCAAAACGGTAAGTATCTTCTGGCTGCCAATAATACAATGTTGAAGCTGGTTCATTTTTAAAAGCGTCAGAAGGAGAAGACCAATCACCGCCACTTGTTTGTGTGTGATAGCCTATCACATAGAAATCTGTAGTTAAATTCGTTAAAGCAGTCACTGCTCTTGTATTCTTATTTACAAAAGCATTGAAATTAATAGCTCTGCTTTCAGGTACATCAAGAACCTCACTCTGAGTACAGCTTGCAAGTGCCAAAGCTGCCACTCCACAAATAACTAGACTTTTTTTCATAATTGTAATAATTAAATAGTTAGACAAAATATTTTAGTTTATCAAAATCCTTAATTCAGCGGCAACGGTACTTCTATCTCGTCACCCCAGTCCTCTACATCAGGGTCGAATCCTCCGGAACCTTCAAGTCCGTCTTCATCAGAAATCTCAATGCCGTCGAACAGAAGGATTCCTCCGCGCGGCTGGAGTCGCATGGACTCGCTTACGTCCTTGACGAAGGAAAGCTGCTTGCCGTTCTTCAGCAGTACGTCAATGCTCAGCGTGCATTGCAGCTTCATAGGGTCGTCGGTATACTCGTTGGTCTTGTAGGCAAAGTTCGGTACTCCGAAACATTTTATTTCTGCCGTACAGCCCTTGCCGTCCACCTTACAGTCGTAAAGCAGTGTGGCTGCAGAAGCATCGGTATGTCCGTCGTTCAGATAGACCTTTTCTGCCATCCCTGCCAGTGCTCCCCTTGCCTGAGAGATATACTGAAGTCCGGAAGTTACACGGTAACGTATCAGGTAGGTATATGTGCGGGGAAACATAGTTACAGGCAGTCCGTCGGGTGTAAGCGACTTTTCTGCCATATAGTCAGGCACGTATGATGCGTAAAGATTGTCGGGCGTAGTGATGGTGCGTTCGTCCTGATGCGGCTCCGGTGCGCGGTATCCGGCACGTG
>USQO01000099.1 GCA_900556845.1 uncultured Bacteroides sp.
CAGCCTATCATCCTATGAATATTATCTATTATATTGTCTTTTTCTTCTGGTATCTGCTGTCGCTGTTGCCTTTACGTTTGCTTTACGTTTTGTCGGATTTGTTGTTTTATCCCTGCTTTTATCTTATCCGCTACCGGCGTAAGGTGGTCCACCAAAACCTGAAGGAAGTGTTTTATGGAGAAACGGACGAAGAATTGCTTCATACGGAGAAACAGTTCTATCATTTTTTTTGCGACTATATTGTGGAAACCATCAAACTTTTTTCTATATCCAAAAAAGAAATGATGCGGCGGATGACTTTTGGCGGCATAGAGGAAATGCGGCAGGCCATGCAGCGGGAAAATAAGAAGATGTGTTTTATTTATTTGGGACACTACTGCAACTGGGAGTATGTGGCTTCACTGAGTTACTGGCTGGAGGGTATGCACTGTGGACAGATTTACCATCCTATTTACAATAAATCCTTCAATCAACTGTTTTTGCGTTTGCGGGGGCAGTTTGGCGGTGAATCCATTGCTATGAAGGAAACATTGCGACGGCTGATACAACTCCGTAAGGGAGATAAGCCGGTAGCTGTGGGCTTTATAGCCGACCAGTCGCCCAAATGGGAAAGTATGCATCACTGGACCTGGTTTCTTAACCATGATACTTCGTTCTTTATCGGGACGGAACGCATCGGCAAGCAGTTGGATGCAGCGATTTATTATCTGGAACTGAAGCGGGTGAAACGTGGGTATTATCACGGTGAGCTGAAATGCCTGAGCTTGCACCCCAATGAAATACCTGATTATGAACTGACGGATCGCTATGCTGCCTGTCTGGAAGAGCAGATACGTGAGGAACCGGCCTACTGGCTGTGGTCGCACAAGCGTTGGAAACGCACCAAGGAAGAGTGGTTGAGAAGACAGCAGGAAGAAGGAAATTCGGCTTGCTGAATACATACTGACTAAAAAAATATCGACTTATGAATAAATACGATTATCTGATAGTAGGCGCAGGACTGTTTGGCGCGGTTTTTGCGCATGAAGCTTGCAAGGCAGGCAAGAAATGTCTGGTTATAGACCGTAGAAACCATATTGGAGGCAATATTTATTGTTCGAAGATAGAAGATATAAACGTACATCAGTATGGAGCGCATATTTTTCATACTAGCAACAAGCAAGTTTGGGACTATGTGAACGCACAGGTAGAATTCAACCGTTTTACCAATTCACCGTTGGCTTATTACAAAGGACAGCTTTATTCGCTTCCGTTCAATATGCATACTTTTTATCAGCTTTGGGGAGTAAGAACACCCGATGAGGCCCGGCAAAAAATAGAAGAGCAGCGGGCTGAATATAGAGATATAGAAGAGCCGGCAAATTTGGAGGAACAGGCTTTGAAGCTTTGTGGTAAGGATATATATTTAAAACTGATAAAAGGATATACTGAAAAGCAATGGAATCGTTCGGCTCGTGAGTTACCCGCTTTTATCATACGTCGGGTTCCTTTCCGCTTTGTGTATGATAATAATTATTTTAATGACTCTTATCAGGGTATCCCAAAGGGAGGATACAATGTTTTGATTGAAAGATTGCTGGAAGGTGTGGAAGTACGGTTGAATACTAACTTTTTTGAATGTCGCAGCGAATTGGAAGCGATGGCTGACAAGGTACTTTTCACTGGTTGTATTGATGAATACTTCGATTATAAATACGGCCGGTTGGAATACCGTAGTTTGCGCTTCGAACATCGGATACTTGACACACCGGACTTTCAGGGAAATGCTGTGATAAATTATACAGAACGTGAAATCCCTTATACTCGTGTGATAGAGCACAAACATTTTGAGTTTGGAACACAACCTAAAACCGTGGTGACATATGAGTATCCGGATAATTACCAATCAGGGAAAGAACCTTACTATCCGGTGAATGACGAGCGAAATATGGAGCTGCTAAAAAAATATATGGATGAAGCCCGTCTGTTGCATAATGTGTACTTTGGCGGCAGACTAGGGTCGTACCGGTATGCTGACATGGATGATACGGTAGAGGCGGCTTTGTCGTTATGGAGGAGTATTGAATAAAAATCTGTTTGTAGATAAAAAAGTAGAAGCTTCTGGCTTCTACTTTTTTTGTTCTATATATTCTATTTGAGGATTAAACGTGAGTCCGTCCTTACATCCTCTTTTAACGGCATCTAAGAAGGCTTTTTTGTCGCCATCGGTGCGTTTGTTCAGTTTATGTTTATAGACCCGGTATTTATTGAGGATAGCCAGATAGAAGAAAATCCGGTTGGAAGTTGATTTTCGTTTAAGGTACGAGGTGTTTCGTGCCTGATAATAAAACCGGGTTGCCATGGAAGCTGGTGCCTTGTCGATAGACGGAAAATAATTGACTGCCGTTTTATGCAGGACAATACTATGATCTGTATAGTAGCAAGGGTAGCCGCTCTTTGAGATACGTTCGGTATATTCGATATCATCACACCAAATGAAAAATTCTTTTATAGGTAATCCTAGTCGGTAGACGGCCGTAGAATTGATGAGTACAGAAACAAAAGAGCAGGTACGGCAAGGATGTACAGCAGGTATACGCTGTTTATTCTTTAGTATTTCATTATTGAACAGATTGGGGCGGTTCATGATATGCTCTTCACCATTGGTCCAGTTTACCCGGCTACATACAAAACCTGTATTTGGATGCTCAGCAACGACCTTTACCAATTCTTCTAAAGCCGTAGGAGTAGGGATCGTATCGTCATCCATCAACCAGGTAAAGTCACATCCTTTCATTACGGCTGATTTTAATCCTAATGAAAAGCCTCCGGCACCGCCAATGTTTTTTTCTGTCCGGATTACTTGGATGTTTTCTTCGTTTTCGAGCTGTTTCAGAAAATCACCGGTCCCGTCTGTTGAACAATTGTCTACGATGATAGTCTGATTTATCGGAAATGTTTGTTGTTTCACAGCTTCCAAACATTCTTTTAGAAGGCTCAAGCGATTGTAAGTCACTATTACGCAGTTAACTTTCATGATGCAGGCAATATCTTTTTAATTTCTGAAAATACTCTATATTGACAGCAAAGATAATGCATTTCTTTGGTGAAAGAGCTAATGCTATCTTTCTTTTTTACGTTTGGTCAAGTCGTAAACAAAGCGTAACTTTGCCCGAAAATGAAAAAGAAAATGCAAATGAAGTCCTTCAACACCTGTACGTTGTCCAATGGTCTGCGTATTATCCATGCCGGCAGTCCTACCCCCGTAGCCTATTGCGGTTTTGCCATTGATGCCGGTACGCGGGATGAATTCCCGGACGAGCAAGGTATGGCACACTGCGTGGAACACCTTATTTTTAAGGGGACCGTCCGCAGGAAGGCATGGCATATACTCAACCGTATGGAAAATGTGGGAGGAGACTTGAATGCATATACCAATAAAGAAGAAACCGTCATCTACAGTGCTTTTCTGAAAGAACACTTTGCGCGTGCTGTAGACTTGCTGGCCGACATTGTGTTTCACAGCAACTTTCCTGCGCGTGAGATGGAAAAGGAGGTGGAGGTCATTATCGACGAGATACAGAGTTATGAAGATTCTCCTTCCGAATTGATATTTGATGATTTTGAAGAAATGATTTTCCCAAATCATCCGTTGGGTAGGAATATTCTGGGCAGTCCCGAACAGTTGCGAGGTTTCGGGCAGGAAGATGTGCTGCGTTTTGTGAGTCGTTACTATCATCCTACAAACATGGTTTTCTTTGTGCAGGGAGACATTGACTTCAAGCGTGTGGTGCGGACCGTAGAAAAAGCAGTAGCCGATATTCCTTATTCGCTGGCCGAACATGTGCGTCGCCAGCCGCTGCCATATGCACCTGTAAGCCGGACCATAAAAAAGGACACTCATCAGGCGCACGTTATGCTGGGGGGCAGGGGTTATCCGGCGGACGATGAGAAAAGAACAGGACTTTATCTGCTGAACAATATATTGGGCGGGCCGGGTATGAACAGCCGTCTGAATGTTTCGTTGCGTGAGCGGAGGGGACTGGTGTATACGGTGGAATCAAACTTGACTTCGTATACCGATACAGGTACTTTTTGTATCTATCTGGGTTGTGATACCGATGATGCCGACCGCTGCATGGAACTGGTGCAAAAGGAACTGGACTTGCTGTGCCGCAAAGAACTTACGGCTGCTCAGCTTGCGGCGGCCAAAAAGCAGATTATCGGGCAAATTGGAGTGGCAAGCGACAATTTTGAGAACAATGCTCTGGATATGGGCAAGTGTTTCTTGCATTACAATCGCTATGAGGAAAAAGAGGAAGTCTTTAAGCGAATTGAAGCGCTTACCGGCAAAGAGTTGCTGGAAATTGCTAATGAAAAATTCTGTGAAAATCAGCTTTCTAAACTTGTATATTTGTAAAATTTACGAATTGACAAGAATTTACAAAATGTTTATGTAATATCACAGTTTGTGGATAATTTACGCTTAATTGCCTGATTATTAGGTGGTATATATTGTATTATAGGTATTTGTCAATTATTTTGACAAATAAATAACTGATAAAAGTTGTTTATTTGTCTGGTGTTGTCTAACTTGGGAGAGAGAAATATTTATGGCACATCGCAATAAGATAACACATATACAATAATACTATGATAAATTCCTATTTTATATTGGAACTGGTAATAGGCATCACAGGCATTACATTGGGAATTCTGTTGTTTACATCACGGTTGATTATAGACCGGGTAAATTCGGTATACAATCGGAGTGTAAGTATAATGGGAAGTGCCTATTTTATGCTGGGGACCGGTACATTGGTGCTGCTGTACTTCCATCCTGGATATAGTAATGAAGCCAAAAATCTTTTTATACAATGTATGTTTCCTATAGAAGCCTGGCTTTTTAGCGCTGCCATGTTCAGCCCTATTATGGATTCTATTCGTTTCCGGCACTTTTGGGGTTGGCAGAGCGTTGCGTGGGGGGCTATCTTGCTGGTGGTTTTGTCCGTAGAGTTTCTTTTTGAAAAGGGAGCGGATCAAAGTGGAGTCCTATTCTGCGTGGAGCTTCCCCCGGTGTCACTCCTTATTATATATACAGGCTATTATTTCCTGACAACTTATAAAAAGTGGAAGGCAGAGCATCCGGAGATAAGCCGCAAACAGCATGTCTTGTATATGAGTGTCTGGATATCACTGAATGTGCTGGCATTGGTTACCGTAATTTGTGCTATATTTAGTGATATAAGCATGAGTCATACGGTATTTGTGGTGGCCTATGCCTGCATTCTTTATATAGCAGCGATATTATATTATCGGTTTTTACTGCTGAACATTCTTCCTGACGAGGAACCGGTTGTGCCTCAGGGCCATCCGGAAGAGTCGGTTCGTCAGGATGCGGGTGGGCAATCTCCCAAAGTCTTGTCGGAGCCCGACTGGGATGTCATTGAAGAAAAAATCCGGGCCTGGAAAGAGGCCGGAGGTATGTTTCATTGTGGGGTAACAATCTTGGATTTGAGTAAAGATATTGGAGTGAACCGTACTTATCTGTCGCATTATATTAATAACTGTTATGAAAGTAATTTTAATCATTGGATTAATTGTTTGCGAATAGAAGAAGCTCAAAAGAGGATACTGGAGCATCCGGAAGTATCACTGATGGAGCTGGCCGAGCAGGTGGGGTATAGTGATATGGCACACTTTAGCAAGCAGTTTAAGCAGATTGTGGGTATTCCGCCTTCGGTGTGGAAAAAGAATAAAACCTGACTTGATTTTTAACATTTATACATCTATGATGCATTTATAAATAATATTGATATATCTGTCTCTTATACACATCTGACGCTGCCGACGATAAGGCTC
>USQO01000100.1 GCA_900556845.1 uncultured Bacteroides sp.
GACAGATAGAAGATGGTTCTGATACATTTTATAGTACCAGAATCTGAAAATAAAGAAAATATAAAAAAGGAATTTTGCTAAATTCGATAGGTGCAGTATACGATATGCTGTTTTTGTGGGAATATGAAATATTCAAACTTTTTATAAACCTGCATGACAGATTTGCTGCAATAGAATTGCAGAAAGCAAAAGTCCAAAGCAATAAAAGCAAACAGACGGATTAGAGAACGGGCATGGTCTCTGGCTGTATTGTAAAAAGGGTCTGTCCATTCGGAAATGGGAGAATCTTCACTAATGGCAAGTGTGTCATCAGAAATATTTTGGGTTACTTCTGTTGAAACCTCCCAGCAGTTTTCGAACATTTGGTACCCGTATGCATCGAACTGTATGAGTAATAACATGATTACACATATACACCTTGCTACACTATTTCGAATACCTAATGACATCTATAATAAACAATTATTATACAAAAGTAGTAATATGGCAGGTTATTTTCAAACCAATAGAGTTGTTTTATCGTATTTTAACGTAATATATAAAAAGAAACGCTCATGTGTGCCTTTGTTATCAAGCACAAATGAGCATTTCTTTCTACGGGTAATTTTATCTTATAGATGCTTAGGTGGATATAAAGTGTTCCACCACAAAGCATCATCTTGTAACCATTTGGCAAACCATGCAAAAATGGTATTTTGCCATTTGATTCGTTTAGAATAATCAAGGATATGATGATCCTGTCCGTTGACTGCGACAAAAGCCGTTTCTCTGCCAAGCAGTTTCAAGGCTGTAAACATTTGTATGCTTTCGCCTACCGGCACGTTGGTATCGGCATCACCGTGCAGAAACAGTAATGGTGTGTGTATTTTATCGGCATTGAACAGCGGACTTTGCTGCGTATACATCTCCGGATGACTCCAAGGATATTGGTTGGCAGAGGCTATCTGGCTGTAAGAGTATCCCCAATAACCTTCTCCCCAATAACTGGTAATGTCGCTGATACCGGCATGAGAAATTGCTGCTGCAAAAATGTCGGTTTGCGTTTGCAGATACTGCGTCATGAAGCCGCCATATGAAGCACCGATGCATCCTATTTTCTTATCATTTACAAAAGCATGCTCTTTACAGAACTGTTTTGTTCCTTCTATAATGTCATCGGCTACATATTTTCCCCATGTATTGACATGACGGGCTGAAAACTTTTGTCCAAACCCGATGGCACCGCTTGGCTGGATGACATAAACAATATATCCCAATGCAGCGTAAGCATGATGCGGATATCTGCTTTCAAAGTTACGTTCTACCGGAGTGCAGCCACCATAGTAGTTTACGATGAGCGGGTATTTTTTGGAAGCATCAAAGTGAGGAGGTAGATAGTAGCGTCCGTAGATAGTGTCGCCTCGTGAGTTGACGTAATTCCAGTTTTCGCATTTACCCAATTCAATTCCTTGCAGAATATCACGACTTAAATCATCTTTTATCTGATATTTTTCGTTTTTCAGGTTCATACTGTAGACTCTGTTTGCATTTGCAGCACTTTCGCCATAGTATGCCATAGCCGGTGCAAGGTTTGCAATATCAAAATCCGAAATAATGTCTTCACCGGTTTCCAGCTGTTCTATTTTTCCGGAGCGGGGAGATAAACGATAGAAACTTATGTAGTCTCTATTATTGGCCGAGAAATAGATATTATTGTCGAAAGCAGGCCAGGATGCACTAATGATGCTGGGGTTGAATTCTCGTGTAAGCGCTTTTACCTCTTTGGTTGCGATATCAAACAAGAATAACTGGCTATCCACCATGCTTGATGTCTGTCCCGGCTCAATGTTGAGGCCAATTCCTCCAAAAGCTTCTCCGCTACCAGTTATCAACAGTTGTTTGTTATCTGGAGAGAACTGGCAATTACTGATAAAACCATCATCGGTGATGAGGGTATCTACACGCATGGTAGTCAAATTGAGTTTATACACCGACATTAAATCAAACGGACGCTGCGTCAAGCGTTGTCTGCTGGTCATCAGGATAATATCTTTGCCGTCGGAAGATATTGCACTGGCATATACATTCTTATATCCGAATGTCAGAGGCTGCATCATTCCGGTTGTCAAATCATATTTTGCCAGGATTGAGCGGTTTCTCCATCCGGGCTGTCTGTCATCGGGAACCAATGTTTCGTATATCTCTTTCTCTTCAGCAGGACCTTCCTGTTTGATGGTATATAGCAGATAGTCTTCTGTCGGAGCAAATCGGAAGCTGCCCTCCGGTAATTGTTTTGCCAAAACCTTTTGTTCGCCAGATGCGGGAGATACAGCAATCAGATTACGGCCTTCAGCTGTGTTTACCGTATAATAGTAACTGCAAGTTTTAGGCATCCAGTGTATGTCGCTGCTGTGTAACAGCGTGGTTTTATTAGTCGACAAATCAGTTAAGGTAGCACTCGTTTCTTTTTTTCCGCCTTTCAGATTCATTACATAACGAGTAATGAAGTAACGTCCGTCCGGTGAAATTTCAACACCCGTTGCCCGTTTTCCGTAAAGCACATCACTCAGGGTATACATTCTTTTATCAGACGAATTCAAGTTCAGAACGTTATCTTGTTCTGTTTCTATCTGGATAGAGAGTTGCTCATTGGTATTGGGGGTAGACAAGAATTGTATGATAATTTCGTGCGTAGCAGGAGTCAGACTGATGTCTGCGCCTTTACAGACTTCTCCGTCCAGATAGGTAACATAATTTTTTACGCCGGTAATATGAAGTTTTGCTTTGGCAAAGCGATGATTTTCTATAGAAAAAGAAGCCAGGTGCAAAGCATATTGTCCGGAAGGTTTTATACTGTTTACAGCTGTCCATTCGGATACAGTTTGCAAGGGGGCAAACGAAAACATGTCATCTAAAAAGCTCTCTGGAGTGAATTTTTCTCCCTTGACATTTGTAGAATCTGTTATGAATGGAATTTGAAGCGCATAGGGTCCTGCATGGCGAATCTGGTTGACAGTAATCGTTTCAGCCTGTAGCGTCATACCGCTGAAACAAAGCAGCCATCCTAAGAATAATTTTTTGTTCATCGTTTCTGTTTTTTATTTTGATGTGATAAAAAGCAAGCCGGGTAATTCTTTCTGTTTCAGAAGTCTTGCCCGGCTTGCATGTTTTTTATAGACGATGCTTATCAGATAATGCTTGTACGTTTGGTAAATTCAACGATTTCAGGAATGTAACCGAAGGCCAGTCCTGTTACAGTATCTGCACATCCGTAGTAAACAGCGATGCGTCCTGTTTCAGGATCGTGCAATGCTGCACATGGGAAGCAAACGTTAGGTACGTCACCCATGCATTCGTAGGTAGTCTGCGGAGACAGCAAGTACGGTCCTGAACGGAATTTTACTTTCCAAGGTTCATCCAAGTCCAGCAATGCAGAACCGAAGCTGTATACATAACCGTTACAAGAACGAAGTACACCGTGGTAGATCAGCAGCCATCCTTCTGAAGTTTCGATAGGAATAGGACCGGCACCGATTTTCAGACACTGCCAAGCACTGTCTTCGAATGCAGCCGGCGACATTACATGGCGGTGACGTCCCCAGAACTGCAAGTCGGGAGATTCACTGTAGAAAATATCTCCGAAAGGAGTATGGCCATTGTCACTAGGACGGCTCAGCATAGCAAAGCGTCCGTTGATTTTACGAGGGAACATCACACCGTTTCTGTTGAATGGAATAAACGCATTTTCCAACTGGTGGAATGTCTTGAAGTCTTTTGTCCATGCCACACCGATAGTAGGACCGTGGTAACCGTTACACCAAGTTACATAATAACGGTCGTCGATGAAACAAACGCGTGGGTCGTAACCATATACCCATTCTCCAATTTCTTTGTCCTCGCATTCAAATTTCAGAGGCTCTTCATTGATGTCCCAGTTGATAGCATCCTTACTGAATCCTACGTGCAGACGCATTCTTCTGTTTGTATCATCGCAGCGGAAAACTCCAGCGTAGCCGTCGCCAAATGTTACTACAGCACTGTTGAATATACTATTAGAAGTAGGAAGCAAGTCGCGCGGAATGACCGGATTCTTAGAATAACGCCACATTACGGCTTTGCTGTCCGCCGGGCGGTCTTCCCAAGGCATGTTGGGCAATGGATTGCCAATAATTTTTAAATCTTCCATAATTTAAATCTTTAAAAATAAAATAATAAAATTGTTTTCAGAGTTATCTGGAAATTTATTTCTTTTCATCAGGATAAGTAAACGGAACCAGCTTGGTAATGATAAAAGCCGGAATAGCCGCAAATAAAACGATGACAAAGAATACATCGTATCCCAGCATATCGCTTAAATATCCACTTATCATTCCGGGAATCATTACACCCAGATTCATGATTCCGGATGCAAAGGCATAATGTGCCATCTGATGTTTGCCCGGTGCTACCTGCTGCATCATGAACAGGGAAAGTCCTACAAATCCAAATCCATATCCAAAATATTCGAATGTAATGGCTCCTCCGATAAGCAAGGCACTGTCGGGCTGGTAGAATGCCAGCAACGGATACACTACGAAAGGAATATTGAATACACAGCACAGTGTGAACAAGGTCTTGCGCAATCCGAAATGAGAAATGAAATATCCCGAAAGGAAAGAACCCAAGACAAAGGCGGCAGCTCCGAAAGAACCGTAATAAAGTCCGATTTCCTGCTCAGACAGTCCCAATCCTCCGGCAGCTACATCCGCTTTTAAGAACAGAGGAACGATTTTCATTACCAGCCCTTCTGCAAAACGGTACAAAATGATAAAAGCGATGTACCATACGATGTATTTTTTCTGAAAGAATGTGATAATAACATCTTTCAATGCCTCCCATGTTTCTTTAGCCGAGGTTACCTGTCCCGAGTGTGCGTTCTGGTCTGATGGCAGCATTTTGATGTGATACAACCCCAGCAATATCATGATAACACCGCAGCATCCCATGATAATCATCCACGCATTGACCTGACCATATATTTCAATCAGGAAGCCGGCCAGATATACCAGTCCTCCTGTTGCTGCCAGTTTGGCCAGATTGTAGAAAGCCCCCTGCCAGCCGATGTATTTGGCCTGTTCTTCCTTGTTCAGAACAGCCATGTAAACCCCGTCTGTAGCGACGTCGTGGGTAGCCCCACTGAATGCAATTACAGCCAGAAGTGCTATGGAAACAGCAAAAAAGTTAGGTAATTGAAGTGATAATGCTACCAGTCCGAAGAATAAACCGGAGCAAAGCTGAGTCAATACGACGAAATATTTTTTTGTCTTGAACATTTCAAGAAACGGACTCCACAAAGGTTTGATAGTCCAGGGAAACATGATGACAGATGTCCAGAACGCAATCTGGGTATCCGTTATGCCCAGACCTTTAAACATTAGGGCTGTTACCATATTCAATACAACAAAGGGCATTCCCATAGCAAAGTACACGGTTGGCACCCATGTAACCGGTGATACTCTATGGTTTGTAAGTTCTTTCATAATAAGTTCCTTTTTTAATAGAAGTGTTAAGTATTAGAGTTTATGTATAAAATATTTTCAAAAATAAGCAGTTTTTTCGTTATGATAAAAC
>USQO01000101.1 GCA_900556845.1 uncultured Bacteroides sp.
TTATTGTTGGCATTTGCGGGCTTGGGTTTGTTCGCTTGCTCTAATGAAGATTTGAATGAGTCATCAATTAATGGTGAAGCAACAGTCGGTGTCAAAATTTCAGGTGTTGAGACGCGTGCAGAAGGAGAACAGCAAGCAGTTGAAATTAATAAGATTGTTCTTACTTTATCTGCTTCATCGGCAACCGAACCTTTGACACAGACATTTACTGATGATGCAGATGGTGAAGACCCCAAAACTGCTCTAGAAAAAGCTAATGCGTTTAAGTGGACTGCTGTGCGTAATCCAAGAAGTATGACTGTATCAATAAACGATGGTAAAGCAAAATATACAATTGATGAGGTTAAGGCTACTGGATATGCAGCTCCTTTGTATGGAACTACAACTGCATATACTACTTCTGATGATGGTGGTACAAAACTTTATACTTATACTTTGCCTTTGAAGCCAACTGTTGCTCGAGTTGAATTCTCTGGTATCTCACATTCAACTAAAGAGCATGGTGAGTTAGGCTGTTATTTTAGCCAAATTAATTGGAATGGCGTTTTCTTGAATAACTATTATAATGCTTCTGATGCTGAAAGTGTAACTAAGCATTCTGCTTGGTCAGATGATTTGCCTCTAAGTGCAACAATAGAAGGTTCATTCCTTGTTCCATGGTCTTCAAGTGATACTTATGCATGGAATATTTTCCCAGGATTACCTAGCCTGACATTTAGTTTTAAAGATATTAAGTTGGCAGAAGGTATAATTGGAGGAGATGCTTTTATTGGTGGTAATGGATATGCTACAGTTACAGGTTATAAAACAAATGAGGGTGCTCCTATTAATAATTTTGAAGCAGGTAAAATTTATAAAATAACTGGTATTGAAATTGAAGATAGTTATATTGGTGGAACAGTTGACCCAAATAAACCTGTAAATGTCAAAGCAGTAGTTACTGTAGAAAATTGGGGTATTGTGAATGGTACAGTAACTTGGAATTAATTTTAATTTCCTTTTAATAAACTTCAGCGGAGTAACATCCGCTGAAGTTACTCTAATTCAAACATACAGTTTTATAAATTCAGAAAAATATGAAGTATTTACAGAAAATATTAATGGCACTGGTTGTTATCGTCCTGGCAACCGGATGTATCAAGGATGATTATGATGATTGCGACAATGTGACCATCTACTTCCAGTATCTTGCCGACGGAAACAAAGATGTATTATATCAACATATGAAAGGAGTAGACCTGTATGTTTTCGACGAAGGTGGCCGTATTATGGGAGTAGGACACTATAATGAGGACGAATTGAAGAACTTTGCAGCAAAACCTTCTTTTAAACTGACACCAGGACGGAAATATAAAGTGGTGGCTGTAGGAAATGCATACGAGCGTACTGAAGTAGTGAATCTGACTTCAGAAACGGAATTTAATAAAATCTATATTCAGCATCCGGCTTGGGGTACGGGTGAAGAAGTAGACGGACATGACCATAACTATATGGGTCAGCACGAATTCTATATCCCTAAAAAAAATGAGTTTACCATGTATCGTGATACATTGACACTTTACAGCGCTCATATCAATGTGGAAATAGAAGTTAACGGGTTGCCTGCCCCCAATGGAACACGTGCAGGTGATGAAATACCTTATAAGTTGATGATTGAGCAGTCGAACGCTCAAACCGATTTTGATGGAAATATCAATACAGACAGTGATGCAAAGGGTACATGTTATCCTATTTTGATTTATGATGCAGAACGCAATTGTTATCGTACTGATAATCTCTGCCTTTTCCGTATGGACGATCATAATGGGCATATAGACAAGGAATGCTGCGAGCATGAATTGGTCTTGGTGGAAAAAGCTACGGGCAGGGAGTTGGTACGTGGAAATATATACAACTACCTCAAGTATTATGAAGATGAGATAGACATTACCAAGCAGGAAGCGACCTTGCCAATCGCTATCAACTTCAGCAATGTGGATGTAAACATTACACTTCCTGACTGGGTAATAATAGACGGAGAACCTGAATGGAACTAAACCTTAGGGAGGAATGCTTATGAAAAAACTCGGAAAATATTTAGGTATAACACTGCTGCTTGCATGGGTGGTATGCTCATGTATCAAAGAAGATTTTTCTTCGGAGAATAATGACTCTGCCAGTGTTACGGTGAAATTGGATACGCGTGCAGAAGATAGCCAAGCATTGGCAAACGAAGGGATAGAAAGCGTTCGTCTTATTTTGGTGCAAGGTGGAAAAATTGCAGTCAATGAGATGATTGATTTCACCAAAGAGGCAAATAAGCCCTTATTGGAGAAAGGGATAACACTTCTAGGCATTAAAGCTGGTGCTACTGATTTCTATGCTGTGGTGAATGAGACTAACGTAGATTATGATTTTAATACAATTACAGTAGGAAATTTGGAGGAAAATTTTAATCCTTCGTTAAAAGGATTTCCGACTTCAAATTCGGAAATATCATTACCGATGTATGGAAAAGCTACTGCAGATATAAATAAAGATAATAAAACTATCACGATTGCTGTAACTCGTGCTGTAGCACGTATTGACTTGAATATAGTAAATAACACGGGTGATGAGTTGACATTGAACGAGGTTAGCTTTAATGAGTTCTTTCCAAATGCAGGATTCTTGGTTAATACTCCTTCTCCACAGAATGACTATTCTGCACCTGTTTTCGATAAATTGAATCAAAATATTCCAGTTAGCAGTGATGATAAAGGCACTAAAGCTTTTACATGTTATTTATATGAGTCATTGAAAAATCCTACAACTTATGAAATAGGTTTGAAGTTGGGTGATAAATCTTATGACCCGCAGCCGATTCAAAATTTTTCTTCTGCAATAGATAAACTGGCTCGTAATACAATTTTAAGTATAACTGCAACAATCAATAAAAAGGACGAAGGTACTTGTGCCGAAATAACTTGTTCAGTTAAAGAATGGGATGTTGTAAAACTTCCTCCAACTTTTGAATAATAACTGCTTAAAATTAGTCTGTATGTATACAAAAAAATATAACTTCAATCGGATTATTAAGTGCTGTATGGTTTTGCCTATGCTCTTCTTGGCAGCCTGTACGGCAGAAGATTTTAATACTCCTTCGCAGCCTCAGGATGAAGGAGTGGTTCTGAATGTAAATATAGCTGGCTCTAGTTCTGTAGATTTGTCGCGAGTTTCTTCTGAGCGCACTGATCGTAATCGTATTGATGATATGAACATTGTGCTGGCAGATGCTGCAGGAAAAATAACTAAAATTATTTATTTGAGTAATGGTGCGGAAGTAAATTCTTCTCCAGAGAAGGAAAATGATGCGTTAATATCTGGTTCTTTCCCTAATAATGGTGGTGATGGTTTTAAGTATCATTTGGGAACAGAGTCTATGAAAGGTGTTTCTCAAATTTATATTGTTTGTAACTACTGGAAGGTTGATAAGAGTGGCAATATACTTGAAGAGTATAAGAATTTAAATAAATTCTTAGAGGAAAATAAGATCACTACCATTGAAGATTTAACAAAATTACAGCAAGGTACACCTTTTATAGCTGGAATCCAAACATCAACTTTATTTGGCCAAGCTTCACCTGATATCGAAACAAATGAGTCTCATCAAGGTCAGGTTTATAAATGTGAATTGAAACGTACCACTGCCATGATTACAGTTGCTATCAGTTCCAAAGATTTGAAAAATGGCGTAAAAATAACACCGAGAAGTATTCAATTACATAATGTACCTACTCAATGTTATATAGGTAAAGAAAATACTGTTAATTCTTTAAAAGATGATAACGAAATACAAGATAATGTAATACCAGGAACACCTGATGGTCTTATGCAACAAGTTGGTTGGGACCCACTTACTTCTGAAAAAAATATAACAGTAGGCGGTCATGGAAATGATGTGAATATTGTCCCTCTCTTTATGTTTGAGAATAAACAAGGAAAATACGGTTCAAATGATGATGAAATTAAAAAAGATCCTGACCCTAAAAAAAAGGACTTTTGTAGCTATCTGGAAGTTTCTGCAGATTATTTGTATACTCCTCAAAATCCAGGAGAAAATCAGAAATACATCTCTGGTCCTATCAAGTACAGACTATACCTCGGGGGAAATATTACAAATGATTTTAATGTAATTCGAAACACACATTATCAGGTAACCCTCTCGTTAACAGGTATGGGGGGCTTGGTAGAAGATGGTAGAACTAGACCAGATGGAAGCTATTTAGGCGATGGCGAAGGTGCAAGTTGGCGTGTAGTTAGTGAAGGTGTTTCTGGTGGTGGCTCATTCTTGTCTGATGGGTTAAATATGTCTAGTAATGGTTTCTTGGATTATATTGGTTTTGTAAAGGAACCTACCCATAAATATCGAATTTACGCAGAAAATGACGTACCATGGTTATGGTCTGAAACAATTAAAAATCCTGGAAGTTTAGTGAGTTTATCGAAAGGGGATGAAGTAATCGTATATGAGTATGATCAATGCGGAGGTGAACCTGGTATATCATATATTAAACTTTTTGCACAACCATGGTTAGATGAATATCCATATTATTGGAAAGATTATGGAGGAAATAATATAAATTCATGGATAGAATATGGTGTAAGAAAGGCTAACATGATATTATGGGATGAAACTGCTGGAAAAGAAGTTAGTCGGTTTGAACTTCGTCAATGGTTACCTATGCCAGTAATGGTAGATGATAATGGTGCTCCGTTAAAACAACCAGCTGACCCCAATGCTGCTTCGTTTTATTACAGCCGCATCGACGTGTATGAAGGACGCGAAATACCTTGGGGACCTGATTATTTCAATAATAATTGGAATGCTAATCAACTGGATAATAGCAAGTGGCGGTATTATAAAGGGTATTATGGAACTGAACGTAATTATGAGCCTAATTATGGTTTTGATGTCATGGTTGCATTATATGGTACAAACCCGAGTGCATTTACTTTTCAAAAAGACTATGGTCGTCCAAGCAATGCATTGGGTACAGCCATTTTCCGTGCAGGTAATGCTGTAACATCTACTGGAGGTAGTATTAAGTATAGTTTTAATGAATTGGCACGTATTGGATTACCAACAGTGACAGAGTGGGAAAAGATTATGCAATATGGAGTGGTTGATGTCCGTTTTGGTATCAGTAATGTGCCTTATTGGACTTCCACGATGGAGGGAATAAAAACAAATACTTATAATCCTATTATAGGTGAAAAGAAGTTAGAAGACCGTACGAACAAACATAGAGTTCGTCTGGTTTATCATAAAAATGATTTTGCTCAGAAGAAATGGTAAAAACATATCCTCGCTGTGAAGCGACGGTACCCGACTTCTGGCTTAGCGAAGCAGAAGTATAAGTTTATTTTAAATATTTCTCTACTAAAGGATGTGCCATTTTGGCGCATCCTTTTTTTTGTCGTCTTTCTAGATTCTTCGTGGATGTATACTAAAAAAACTGTTTTATGGTAGAAATGTTGTAACTGTCTGGAGATTAGTGTATTTTTGTTTTTTAATAAGAACACTTATGAAATATATA
>USQO01000102.1 GCA_900556845.1 uncultured Bacteroides sp.
CAGCGTCAGATGTGTATAAGAGACAGATATTTTGATATGTTTGCAATTGTTGTTTTTATAAGTTTTTAAATCTTTTTTTTGTTTAGTGAAATCTGTTTGATAATCATAAAAAATATTTTTTAAAACAATAGTATAAACCTTATTAATCAACGGTATGAACAAATATTATATTATTATGTGTAGCTTCTGTCTACTCATAGGTATGGGACTCGTTTCGTGTAGAGGTTCTAAAGTTGCTGTTGCTTCTTATCCTGAATATACAGGAGAAGGAAACACAGGAACAAAAAAAGTTACTAAAGTAAAAGAAGAAATTGATGAATGTGAAGAACTATCTTTAAATGCACCAGCCAAAGAATTGAGGGCCTATGCGTCATCCGTTGACGAAAACAGAGATTATGCACGCCATCAAGCAACTATGTTTGCCAAGGCTCAATTGGTTTCAGACATTGAATCTTTGGTACTGAATGTAATGAAAGGCTATCGACGAAAAACGAAAAAAGGCGGTGTAAGTTCCAGCTCGGAAGATATCAAGCAGGATGTAGGTTTGATGGCAGAAAATGTAGTTGAACAATGTACAATTGTATGTTCTAACAGATATGCTTTGTCTGATGGAACTTATGAATGCTCTGTCTGTATATCAGTAACTTCACCGGATGTTGAAAAAATAGCTGGAGCAGCTACTCTTACAGAAGATGAAAAGCTTGGAGTTGAATTTGAGGCAGAAAAATTCAGAGACAGTTATAAAGAAGAGTTGGAAAAGTTCCGTGCCCAAAAACTGAAAAAATAATTTGCAGATGAAGCCTAAATATATTTCTCTGATATTGCTGTTTTTATGCTGCTGCAGTTTCGGAACTATGGCTCAAACAGCTTCCGACAAGATGAAGCCCCGCTGGATAACCTCTGCACTACCCGAAAACATTTCACCGTCGTATACATTTATCAGTGCGTCCGGTACCGGTGGATCGCTGGAAGAGGCAAGGCAAAGAACGTTTGTCAACCTGACTACAAAGCTGGAGCATGAAAGGGGTATAAAGGTAAGCAGTTCTGTGAAGGTCCAAAGCAGCAGCCAGCGTATAGGCGGCCGAAGAAGTCAGCAGTCCAGCCAGACATTTCAAATGGAATGTACGGAAGACGGTAAAAACATAACCCTCAATACCCGTGTGATAGACGAATATTGGGAAAGGGAGAAAAGTGGCTCTTATACGTGCTACATTCTTTACACGGTAGCCGACAACAATTTTTCCGGAGGCAGTTATGACGATGATATCCGGCTCACGACATCGTATGGGGCAAAAGGATTTTTCATGTCACTGATTCCAGGTGTAGGCCAATTGTATAAGGGCAGTAAATTGAAAGGAGGACTGATACTTGGCGGTACTGCTGCTTGTGCAGGTATGATAATTGCATCAGAAAGTATGCGTTCGTCATATATAAAGAAAATGCAGGAAAAACCTGTCCATAAAGCTTTTTATAATGATAAGGCCGATTTGTGGTGTAATGTGAGAAATGGTTTCATTGGGGCAGCGGCAGCTTTGTATATCTACAATCTGATTGATGCGGCCGTAGCTCCTGGACGTAGAAGAGTTATTGTCAAAAAAGGAAAGACAGTGCATTTCGGTTTTGTTCCCACTTGGGAGAAAAACATGACGGGAATGTCTTTGGTTATGAATTTTTAAAAACAAGAATCATGAAAACTTTTAAATATTTATGTTTAGCGTTGTTCTGCCTGATATTGGCATCGTGTACGAAAGAGCCGGAAGTCCTTACAGGTGACATTGTCGGCCTGGTTACGGAAAAAAACAGCGGAACTGCGCCTTTGAGCGGAGTACAGGTAAGTATTGTATCTTCGGGAATAAGCACGAGTACAGGCAGTGATGGAAAATTCAGTTTTACACAACTGGAAGCAGGTTCATACAAGCTGCAGTTTTTGAAAGAAGGGTATATGCCTGACACAAAGACAGTAACGGTGGTTCCCGGTCAGGTGGCAAATGCCGATATGCAACTGGTGGCTGAAGAGAAGGAAGCATTGATAGTCATCAATCCGTCATCTCTGAATTTCGGTACCACTCAGACAGAACTGTCTGTCAATATCACGAACAATGGTAACGCCAAGGCGGAGTGGTCACTGGATTTGGGTGAAAACATATGGTTGAGTGCAAGTCCTACGGCCGGGCAGATTGATGCGAAGAAACAGCAGAGCATTGTGTTTTCTGTCAATCGGGACAAGATTTCTGAAACAAAATCCACAGTGGTTAACCTTTCCGCTTTTGGCAATTCATTCCCAATCACCATTTCTTGTGCTCCTAAAAATGCCAAGTCGTACATGGTGGTAGAGCCTGCAACGTTGGCGTTTGGAAAAGAACTCAAAGAGCTGGATTTAACCATCAAAAATACGGGTAATGCACCGTTGAACTGGACTATTGCTGATTTTACAGAGGAGGCATTGTCTGTTTCTGAGTCATCGGGTACCATCGAAGCCGAAGGCTCAAAGATAGTAAAAGTGTTCTTGAATCGTGAAAAGGTAGCAGAAACATTGACCACTACTCTGGTTATTTCTGACGGAATCAAGGAAACTTCTGTGAAGGTGACAGCCGGTTTTGAGGAACAGAAAGGAGAAATGAAAGTAGATCCTCTGACACTTGACTTCGGTGCCGAAATGACCGAACTGCCTTTCACCATCAGCAATGTTGGCAATGCAGAATTAAGTTGGGCCGTGTCTGGAATTACTGAGTCATGTATATCTGTACCTCAGGCCGAAGGTAAAGTTTCTCCGGAAGGCAGCCAGGTAGTAAAAGTAATGTTGGACAGATTGCAAATGCCCGATGCGTTGAATACAACCTTGGTAGTTTCTGACGGAGCGAAAGAAGAGACAGTTACCATAAAAGCTGAAAAACAGCGTGTTGAAATGTTTATAGAAACCAAGAATCTGGACTTCGGTAAAACAGAACTGGAGCTGCCTCTGATTATCCAGAATAAAGGTAACGTGGAACTGACATGGACTATTTCGGACATAAGTGAAAGCTGCATTTCCGTAAATGAAACAACCGGGAAGGTTGGAGCTGGAACAAATGCGACGGTTATGGTGAAGCTGGACAGAGATAAAATGCCTGACCAACTGAACGCTACTTTCAAGGTTTCCGGAGCAAATACGGAAGAAACGATTACCGTTACGGCAGAAAAAGACCAGATGGCCGGACTGGTGGTAGGTCAGGGTTTGTATCCGTATTATAAATTTGACGGAGATTATAATGATGCTACGGGTAATATTCAAGGAGGGGTCGGCAATGTCACATTTGTAGAGGGTGTATCTTCTAACTCAAAGGCCATAAAGCTCAATAAGGTAGAAAAAACATCATTTACGGTTCCTTATCCTATCATAGATTCCGAGCAGTTTACAGTCAGCTTCTGGGGAAAGGATTTTGAAGATGGAAATATATTCCATATGATTTCTGAATATCAAGAGCAAATATTTTCACTCAGTATGAGTAGCGGTAAACTTAAATATATTACCATAGCTAGGAATTTAGCAGTATATTATGACCAAATGCCTACTTTCAATCATCCGTCGCTGAGTGATGGTAAATGGCATCATGTCATGTTGGTATTTGATTATAGCAAGACGGCAAGTTATAAGCTGACCACAAAACTGTATATTGACGGTAACATGGTAGATGTAGTTACAGAAGATAATTATGAAATAAACACTTCACTTGGAAAAGGAATGAAGTTTGTTCTTGGAGGAGAGATAAATCTAAAATATACCAAGCTGCCCGCAACAAACCTTACTGTAGATAACTTTAGAGTATATTCTACCCGCAGGTTGTCGGATTCGGAAATCAAGCAGATATACGAAGCCAAACAATAAACTTAGTAGGTAATACACATTGTCCGGAGTGGTCTTGTTCTTCCATGGCGGATCACTGCGGACATTATATTTCAGGCAATCATGAAAAAGATTATCAGTTTCTTATGCCTATCAATGATAACGGTTTGTTCGGCCGCACAGAATTCGGAAGACTTCAAGTCTTATAGAAACAGAATAAAGGAAAACTTCAGTCGCTATAAGCAGCAAAAGGAGGCAGACTTTTCTGTCTATAGGAAGGAAAGGAACAAAGAATTTGCCGTCTATTTGGAGAAGAGATGGGAAGACTTTGTGACATTTGCGGAAAAGAAGCGCCCTGAACGTAAAGAGCCTGTAAAGCCTGTAATTTATGAAAAAGAGCCTGATGGGATTACAAGAAAACCGACTGAGCTTCCGAAACCGGATGTAGAGCCGCTTCGGAAAATTAAGAAAAATCCCGTAGAAATACCTGTTCCCGAAAACTTGAACGATGAAAAAGACCAGAACATAAATTTTGTGACATTTTCGTTGTACGGTACAGAATGCTCTCTTAAACTCCGGACTCCTGATAATATGATTTTGACGGATGGGAACCTTACTGAAGCTGAAGTTGCCAAATGTTGGAAAAACCTTTCGGAGGAAGAATACAGCATCTCCATCAATCAGTTTCTGATGAAAAAAGAGGAGCTGCATCTGTGTGATTGGGCATACCTGAAAATGATAGAAAAGGCGGCCCGGAAACAATTTCCCTCTTACAATATGCAGGTAGTGTATACAGCATATATGATGACACAGTCTGGTTATGATGTGAAGTTGGCCAAGTCGGGCATGAAACTGCATCTACTGATTCATCCGGACAGCCAGGTATACAAATTATCTTACTTGAATATAGGCAATAAGAACTATTATATAGTAACTCCTTATGAATCGGGAACACCTTTACAAACATACCCACTTGATTTTTCAGAAGATCTGGCTCCGGTCGGTATGGCTATAGTCGGTTATCCCAAGTTCGGAGGAAATACTGACGCAAACAGTGTTTCCTATGTTTCGGATAAGTGGAAAATAATCGCTCCTTTCAACGTTTCAGTCAATCCGGATGTGATGAGTTTTTTTAAGGATTATCCGCAATGCGACTGGACTGTTTATGCCAGGAGTGAGTTGAGCGATGAATTTAAGGGACAGGTGCTGCCGCATTTCAGAAGAATAACCGATGGACTTACCCAGCAAGAAGCCGTATCGTTATTGTTGGACTATGTACAGTTTGGATTTGCGTACAAGACAGACCAGGAACAGTTTGGGTATGAAAAACCGTTCTTTGTAGACGAAAACTTCTTTTATCCTTATAATGACTGTGAAGACCGATCCATATTATTCTGCACTTTGGTAAAAGAAATATTGCATTTGGATACTGTATTTTTGCATTATCCGCAACATCTGGCTACAGCAGTCTGTTTTACGGAAAGTGTTAACGGTGACTTTATATTGGTAGACAATCGGAAGTATGTGGTTTGTGACCCTACCTATATCGGAGCACCAATAGGAAAAAGTATGCCCCAATATCAAAACGTAACAGCTAAAGTGATTAGATAAAATAGAATGTGGCTATTAAGTTTATAACTAAAGAAAATGAATCTGTCTCTTATACACATCTGACGCTGCCGACGATAAGGCTC
>USQO01000103.1 GCA_900556845.1 uncultured Bacteroides sp.
TATAAGAGACAGAAGTAAAAGCGTATATTTAAAATAATTACAAATTCAATGTGGCAAGAATCTCACAAAGTCGGTCTTGAAAGCGATGGGCTGCGCTATTGTTTAATACATTCTGATTAATGATTACAAAGGCCAACATATTTCCGTTTGCTGCTTTCACATAACCGGCCAGTGAACTGACACCTGTTACCGTACCTGTTTTAGCTCGTACATTCCGATAGGCTTTACCTAGTTTCATCCGGTGCTGTAAAGTACCATCTATTCCAGCTATCGGCAATGCTTCATAAAAAGGCTGAAAGACAGAAGAATGATAATAAGCATACTTCAGATAAGCCAGTAATAACTCCGGAGAGATATAATTATACAATGAGACACCACTTCCGTCCATAATACGATAGTCTGAAGGATTAAATCCCAACTCCGTCCGCATAAACTGATAAATTGCTTCCTGTCCTTCTTTTGTTCCTACCCAGCGTTCACGGCTGTGATTTGCAGCCAAATGATAAAATAGAGCCTCTGCACACAGATTGTCACTTTTCTTCAAAGCGCGTTTCAATACAGGAAATAAATTCCTTTTAACGGAACCTAATAAAACAGAGGCTGTATCCGGTAATATCCCCCAAGTACTTGTAGAAAAAGCTATTCCTCTTTTAGCCAACCGCTCGCAGAAAACCGTAAAAAAGAAATCTTTGGAAGTATATATATTTATCGTCTTTACACTCCGTGAAACTGCATTTCCGCTTATTCGGATGGTATTGCCGTTATAAAGCCAGTCTCTCGTAACGGTCAGCTTTCCAGCTTTAGGCGTATGACTTAGAGCTTGATTGTCTATTCTATAAAAACCCGACTCGGGCAAACAAGTTACATGAGGAGCTGCTCCACGACCGGCAGGCCATACTGTTACATCTACACAGCCACGATTCAGCATAAGCGGTGAAAAATAGGGTTGAAAAGATAAGGGTGTATCATCCCACGACCATCCGGGTCCCCAATACAGCGAATCGGTCATCGAAACATCCCCTACTACACGACCTGTTATGTGCCGGATACCTTTTTCTGCAACGATATTTACCAAGTCATCCATATCTGTATCCATAAACTCGGGATCGAATCCACCGACCAGATATAAGTCTCCATTCAAAGTATCGTTATGAATGGTGCCTGTATGATATATCCGGGTCTGGAACTCATGCTTTTCACCTAAAGTGGCCAAAGCTGTTACCGAAGTAATTATCTTCTCAACAGAAGCAGGTCTGTAAAGTTTCTGCGACTGATAACGGTACACCGGTTCTCCTGCTGTCAAATCATAAACAGCAATTCCTACTTCCGAATTTTGTAACACGCCAGCCTGCTCCATCAGCTGGTCAATTTTGAAGGGAATCGTTTGCTGTGCCTGTACAGTCAATACACAAAACAAACAGATTCCCCCCAATATTAATTTCAATTTTTCCAGTTTATTCATAATTTATAATTCCCTAAATATCTCACCTACAGTAGGATGTGGAAATACATATCGTTTCCATTCGGTAAACTTCCTTCCATCCTCTATCATCATTCCTACCATGACAATCAGTTCCGATGCCGGATTTCCAAGCAAGTGTACGCCCAGCAAAGTATCATCTTCGGCTACCAAGACCTTGCATACTCCATTTACACCTTCGTTCTCAGCAACAAAACGACCGGAATAGCTCATTGGCAATTTCAGCACCCGATAAGTTATGCCTGCCTGCTGCAGTTCCTCTTCTGATTTCCCTACACTGGCTATTTCCGGATTGGTATAGACAACTCCCGGAATAGCCTTATAGCTCATGCAATCTTCTTGTCCGAGGATATGATGGATGGCAACTTCGGCTTCTCGTACAGCAGTATGTGCCAACAACGATACTCCATTCAGGTCACCACAGACATACACACTAGGAACCGAAGTCTGCAAATGTTCATCTACTGCTATCAATCCACGTTCTGTACGTTTTAAATCCAAGTTTTCTAGTCCCAACCCTTCATATACAGGTCGTCTGCCTACACTCATCAGCAGTTTTTCAGTTTGCAATATCTGTGTTTCTCCTGCTTTTTCACATTGTACTTCAATGCCTTCTGCACATGTGCTTACACGTGTCAGCTTTGTGCCCAGACAAAAAGAAACACCACGTTTGGCATATTCGATACGCAACATTCCTGCCAGTTCCTTATCCATGCCTCCCAATATTTCATCCTGCATTTCCACAACAGTTACTTTCACTCCCATTGAACTGAAGAAAGAAGCAAACTCCATACCGATTACACCTCCTCCTATGATAATCAGAGAAGATGGAATTTCCTTGTTGTTCAAAGCATCTTTATGGGTCCAGTAAGAAATACTGTCCAAGCCTTCTACCCGAGGAATAAATGTTTCACTGCCTGTGCAAATCAGCAAGTTATCGCATGTATATACCTCATCACCGCAACGAACTGTATTTTTATCAACAACCGTGGCAGCTCCTTCAACCAAACAGACATTACTTGATGTTAGTTTCGATTTGATTCCAAGTACCAGTTTACGTATTATCTTTCCTTTTCTGGCAATTACTTTAGGCAAATCTACCTCCACACCTGCCACTTGCATGGCATATTTGGATGCATGACGAGCCATATCGTACATTTTAGCAGTATAAAGCAATGTCTTGGTTGGGATACAACCTTCATTCAGACAAACACCTCCTACACTGGATTTCTCAAACAATACAACAGACAAGCCTGCTTTGCCTGCCATTTCGGCTGCCGTATATCCGGCAGGACCTGCTCCAATAATTGCTACTTGGTATTTCATCTCAATCGTATTTTAAGTTTTAAGGTTAATCTTGTAATATCTGCGCCTTTTCCCGGTTTCAGCCCACTTTAACTATAGCGTTGTTTCGCTTTATCAACAGGGCTATCATTTCCTCGCTTTTCTTTGGGGAAAGCTGTACCTTGCGTATCCTTCGTGAAGGAATATTGGCTGCATATCGGTAAGTAATCTGTATACGGTCCATAGCCAGCGCCGGAGCTACATTGGCCGAACGGATATGTTTGATTTCCACAATATCCTGCAAGGCAATTTTCACATTCGGTACAAACCGGCCCGTTTCCACCAACAGATAATTATCAGCCGTTACAATATATTGCGTATGTATCAGCATCTCTATTTCGAACAGCATTGCCATCGCAAATATAAACAGCGGTATATAATCGTGTACCCAAAAGGTATAAAACAAAGCTACAGCCGTTATACACATCAATGCTATATAGATACCTCCAACTTTCGAATGAAAAATCCTGTTCATAGTATAATATTACTTTATTTTTCGGTGAAGATAACGAAAAGATAAATTAAAATATCAATAAAAACAAGATTTTTGTAACTTCGCAACAAAACTTATTGCTATGGTTAGAAAATTTGATTTTCTCGTTATCGGTTCCGGTATTGCCGGAATGAGCTTTGCCTTGAAAGTTGCTCAGAAAGGCTCTGTAGCACTTATATGCAAAGCAGGATTGGAAGAAGCCAACACTTATTATGCACAAGGGGGAATAGCTTCGGTAACCAATCTGAAAGTGGACAACTTCGACAAGCATATCCATGATACTATGGTAGCAGGTGACTGGATAAGCGATCCGGCAGCTGTTGAAAAAGTTGTTAGAAACGCTCCTTCGCAAATTGAAGAATTAATCAAGTGGGGGGTAAACTTCGATAAAGACGAAAACGGTGAGTTCGATTTACACAAAGAGGGAGGCCATTCGGAATTCAGAATCCTACATCATAAAGATAACACAGGAGCAGAAATCCAGACAAGTCTTATAGAGACAGTAAAACGCCATCCCAATATCACGGTTTTCTCTAATTTCTATGCAGTAGAAATCATTACACAGCATCACTTGGGAATTATTGTGACCAGACATACTCCTGGAATAAAATGTTTCGGTGCATATATATTAAACGAACAGACTGGAGAAGTAGATACATTCCTTTCGAAAGTAACAGTAATGGCCACAGGAGGATGCGAAGCGGTTTATACACATACAACAAATCCACTGGTTGCCACAGGCGACGGTATTGCCATGGTATATCGTGCAAAGGGAATCGTAAAGGATATGGAGTTCATCCAATTCCATCCTACAGCTCTTTATCATCCAGGCGATCGTCCCAGCTACCTCATTACAGAAGCAATGCGAGGTTATGGAGCGGTTCTACGCAATTTGGCCGGCGAAGAATTCATGCAAAAATATGACCCGCGTCTTTCACTGGCTCCACGTGATATCGTAGCTCGTGCCATCGACAGTGAAATGAAGCTGAGAGGCGAAGACCATGTTTACTTGGATGTTACGCATAAAGATCAGGAAGAGACCAAAAAACATTTCCCCAATATCTACAAGAAATGTCTGTCACTGGGAATTGATATTACCAAAGATTATATACCGGTAGCTCCTGCTGCTCATTATCTCTGTGGAGGTATTAAAGTAGATTTAGACGGACAATCTAGTATCAAACGCTTATATGCTATTGGAGAATGCTCTTGTACAGGACTCCATGGCGGAAACCGACTGGCTTCCAATTCACTGATTGAAGCAATCGTTTATGCGGATGCTGCAGCCAAACATGCTTTGTCTGTTTTCGACCGCTATGATTTCAACGAAGATATTCCTGAATGGAATGACGAAGGAACAATCAGCACAGAAGAAAGAATTCTGATTACGCAAAGTATGAAAGAAGTAAACCAGATTATGGAATCGTACGTTGGCATTGTCCGCAGTAACCTCCGACTAGTACGAGCATGGAACCGCTTGGATATCTTATACGAAGAAACCGAACGTCTTTTCAAACGGGTAAAAGCTTCACGCGAGATTTGCGAATTACGTAACATGATTAATGTTGGATACCTGATAACTCGCCAGGCAATGGAAAGAAAAGAAAGCCGGGGACTTCACTACACAATTGATTATCCGCATCCGCAAAATTCGAATAAATAACTTCGATAACAATACCGAAAGATCCGCTTACCTGATGGTGGCGGATTTTTTTTGTGCTTTTCAGGCGATTTCAGAGACTTTTGATATTTTCCATAGCAATATACCACTGATAGCAAGATATTGCTTTCTAGCCTATTTAAACAAGCTATTTTATACAAAAGCAATCATTGACGTTTTTTCGAATATAAAAACCATATCAGTAACAGTACTAAAGGCATAACACAGATTTATAAAATTATTCGTAAAAAAAAGACCCCAGCATCTGTCGATACTGAGGTCCCTGACTAAAACGGCGACTACCTACTCTCCCACAAATCAGCAGTACCATCGGCG
>USQO01000104.1 GCA_900556845.1 uncultured Bacteroides sp.
TCCGGTCTCGTGGGCTCGGAGATGTGTATAAGAGACAGCTAAAAAACTAAAACAATGATTATTAATTCTATTCTTGACACAGACTTATACAAGTTCACTACATCCTATGCATATATCAAGCTCTTTCCATATGCAATGGGGACATTTCAATTTATCGATCGTGATGAGACTGAATATACTGAAGAGTTTCTAGCTAAACTTAAAACAGAAATAGAGACATTAAAACATGTATGCCTCCGAAACGATGAATTACAATATATGTATAAGCACTGCCGATTCATTCCTTTAGTTTATTGGGAGTGGCTTTCATCATTCAGATTCAATCCAGACCAAATAGAAGTATATCTTGACGAACAACAACACTTACATATTTCAATAACAGATTTTCTATATAAAGCTACTTTATATGAAGTACCAATTTTAGCCATCGTATCAGAGGTCAAGAATCAATTCAACAAGCAATTTCCTGACTCGGATGAAGTGCTGGCACGTCTTATAGCCAAAGTAGAACTTTCAAATACTAATAAGCTTCCATTCTCTGAATTCGGTACTAGAAGAAGATTTTCATTCGAAGTGCAGGATTTAGTTGTTGGTTACCTCAAACGCCATGCCAGCTATTGCAATGGCACCTCAAACTGTTATTTAGCCATGAAATACGACATGCTCCCCATGGGTACCCATCCACACGAGTGGTTCATGTTTCACGGGGCTCAATTTGGATATAAACATGCCAATTATATGGCTCTTGAGAATTGGGTTAATGTTTACGACGGCGATTTAGGTACTGCCCTGTCAGATACTTATACTTCTGAAGCTTTTCTTAGTAATTTTAGCCGCAAGCAAGCGAAATTATTTGATGGTGTCAGATGCGATTCTGGTGATGAAATCCGCTTCATAGATCAACTAATCGCGCGCTACAAGGAGTTAGGTATTGACCCTACTACAAAAACCATCATCTTTAGCAATGCACTTGATTTCACAAAAGCATTGAACATATATAAGTATTGCCAAGGTAAAATCAGATGTTCATTCGGTATAGGAACAAACCTTACAAACGATACCGGATACACACCTTCGAATATTGTGATGAAACTAATTCAATGTAAAATGAATGCACATCAGGAATGGAGAGAGTGTGTAAAACTCTCTGATGACATGGGTAAACACATGGGAAGTAATACCGAAGTACAAGCCTGTCAACATGAACTACGCATCTAAGAAAAACAAAAGCCAACTAATTTCAACTCAAATTAGAGTAAATTAGTTGGCTTTTTATATTTTACTAAAAATCCCTTTGATGCATGCTACTGTAAATATTACTCAATTCTAGCTGAATTTTTCACAAATATCAATGGGAGTTTTAAGGTTTCAAAGCACTATCTGTACCTATGTCAATGCCATTCCAAGCCTTTAAACCAGACCATTCTGCATCAGGATTACTCCAGAAAGGATCAGATACCGGTAAACCGAGAGGAAGCAACCCTACAGAGCATAAATAAAGACTACCCGTGTTAATATAAGTTTCTGACATCATAAGCTGATGACCGGCAAACCCAATATGCAACCATCCATCTGCTGTATAATTAGCAGGTGACTTCATTTGACGAGCTATTACGGTTGTCAATGCACAACGTACCTGTGCTGGTGTGATTTCAACAGGAAGTAAGTGCAATAACGAAGCTTGTGCCAATGCATGAAATGCTCCAAAGCGATACACGATAGAGCGACCAACTACAGGATAGGCTCCTTCTGGTGAAATAAAACGTTCAAGTTGTTCCGCATAACGAGCTAAACGCTTTTCTTGTATTTCCAAAAAATCAGCATCTTTAAGATTGTGTTTCTTCATTATACGCAATACATCTGTCAACATTGGCTGAATCACGAAACTATTATAATAGTCCTGATGAAAAGCGGGACCGTCACCGTAAAGTGCATCCCCTTTATACCAGTCATCACGAAACTTTTTCACACCATATAATAAACGTTCCATGTCACAATCGCCTGTAAACTCCAACAAAGCAGCTTCTACCATTGAAGCAAACAAAAGCCAATTATTTTCCCAAGGCTTAATATTACGACTACGTTTTAATTCTGTAACCATCCATTCTTGAGCTTGCTTGTCAAGATTACCCCACAACTGTGTTGGTGCCCTCAACAATCCCTGGGCGAGAAAAGCAGCATCAACCAAAGGTTGGTAAGGAGTTCCAAAATCTAAATAATCAGGAGAAGCAGGATTAACAGCATTCTTCAAACCTTTTACAGCCAAACTTATGTATTTAGCTCTTAATTTTCCTTCTGAAGTATCATCTGGCCCTAACTCAAGCCATGGAGCAATGCCACAGATAAGACGTCCTGTTGCTTCCAGATAACAAAATTTGTTACGGCCTTTATCTCTTGACTCATATGGTAAATTTTTCTTCAGCGTGTTATTACTCAAATTCACTAGCACCGGATCACAAATACGGACAATTTCCTTCACCCATAATTCACGCTGTTGCTTTCCACCCGAAACGGGTACTTGAGCATTCATTGTAATTCCCAATAGAGCAACCAGCAACAATAAAAGATTTTTTTTCATTTTACATCGCTATTTAATAAGATTCTTCAAACGGAGCAACGCTTCTACATAATAATAATCTGCATATGAAAGAGGAACATCTACTTCACTATTACCTGGTTTATGACCGGTACTGTGTTTCAAAATGAAGTCACAATTTTCTCCTTCTGCTGCTAAATATTCAGATGATGTAAGTGAACGGATCTGATCTTCAGCATACTTTAAACACTGGTCCCCAAATTCCCCTGGATTAAGCAGACTTAACTCAATCAAAGCAGAGGCCATTACAGCAGCAGAAGAAGCATCTCTTGGTTCATTAGGAATATTTGGCGCATCAAAATCCCAATATGGAATCTTATCTGATGGCATAGCAGGATGATTCATCAAGAATTTTGCAATATTTGTGGCCTGATCCAAATATTCTGGTTTCTTGGTTTCACGATACATCATAGTATATCCATACAAAGCCCAAGCTTGCCCCCGAGCCCAAGCAGACTCGTCAGTATATCCCTGATGAGTCTGTTTTTTATGAGGCTCACCTGTTATAGTATCATATGAAACAACATGATAGCAACTATAGTCGTCTCGGAAATGATTCTTCAAAGTCTTGTCAGCATGAGAAATTGCTATCTGTTTATATTTAGGATCACCTGTCAGATCAGTAGCACGCATCAGGAATTCCAAATTCATCATATTATCAATAATAACAGGAAACTGCCAAATATCAGCATTGAAGTCCCATGAACGAATCAATCCTGTTTTATCAGAGTAACGTGTAATAAGTGAATTAGCTCCTGTAATCATCACATCTTTATAAGTTTCATTCTGTGTCAAACGATAACCATTTCCATAACTACAATTAATCATGAAACCCAAATCATGGCTATACTTTATATTTTTTGCTTTTTCAATGCGTCCAGTAAAGTCTTCAGCATACTTTTTAAGCTCTGATGTTGGATTATTTTCATATAAATACCATAATACACCTGGATAAAAGCCACTACACCACCAACTATAATCGCTGGTTTCAAGTGAATCGTTCTTAATAGTTTTAGGAAGTTTTCCTTCCATAGGCTCAAGTTTTTTTGCCATTAAAAGTGACTGGTGTTCGGCACGATCTAAGCCTCGTTCGACAACCGATGATATCGGTTCTTCTTTGGAAGTGTTACTACATGACGCAAACATACCTGTACAAACAAGCATGCATGTGCATAAAAAGTTTTCTACTTTCATAAATACATCGATGTTTAAATGAGTTATATTAATTATTTAAGGTTACAATAAGAGGTTCATTCAGTTTTATGCGAGAATTTTCCAAATAGTACTCCCAATCCTTCATATTCTCAAAGCTAGATTTACTCCAAGCTGCTCCCCAATAATATTCAAATTTATCACCTGGATTATACTGAGTTATTCCCATCACATGCCCTAAGGCTCCTCCACGCAAAGCTATCTCTTTTTCAGTAAAATGCTTTATACCACATTCTTCAAACTGTGAGGGAAAAACAGCACCTACATAAATCACGCCATTTCCTATTTTAGTATTATTGGTAGAATCTGCATAAGCAATATAACTTTCAGCTTTATTATAAGTAGCTCCGTCAGGATTCTGCGGATGTAAAACTATACCAACTCCCAGCGGAGATGAAATAGTAAGATGCTTATATTCAACGATAGTTTTATTTAAATATGAACCTGCGTCCAATTGAATCAATCGTGTTTCAACTACAGCAGTATCCTTACCATACTGGAATTGAGGATAATTCAGCTCCACAGTAAAACGAAGTGGACCATTATCTAATATCTTATAGTTAGTATAACAATAAGGATAAATAATAGCAGAATCTGATAATAATGCTGCTGTTCCCCCACCAAGAGTTGGACCAACATTATAACAGTCCATTCCGTTACCATGGTCGATATGATATGAAATAGCCAACGCCAAACTGTCTGCTTTTTCTTTCTGTCCACTTTCTCTATATTTCTTAATTTGATTTCGAGCATTTTTGTCCAAGTCCATACGATAACGTTCTTTCAGGACAGGATATGAAACACTTTTGGTCAAGATATCATATCCAAACGCTTTTTCTCCACTCTTTTGCAGTGCAGGGCCGTATGCGCGATAAGCCATCTTATCATTTTCCCAAGCAATATCATCTAAACGCTCCTTATAATAGGCACCACAAACTATCGTGTCAGCTTTCCACTCCAAACCAGAAGATATAGTATAGGTTGTATTAGAAGATGCTTTTACGGTAGCTAGAAATATTAATTTTCTATCATAAGTAAACTGATAAGGTATTATTTTCCCAGTGGATTCCTTGATTGTAATTCCCTCTTTAACAGATAAGTTTAGCTCATCAACAGGGATCTCTACAATCTCTGCTATTCTATCAAAAGAAGATGGGTTAGTTACAGATAAAACAACTTCTTGATTAGCTGTACAAGCAGCACAAATTACAGAAATTGCTAAAATTTCTATTGTTTTTTTCATAGTTCATACAGTATAACCTAGTTTTTGACAAAGTAACAAAATTCTACCTGTCTCTTATACACATCTGACGCTGCCG
>USQO01000105.1 GCA_900556845.1 uncultured Bacteroides sp.
TATAAGAGACAGTGTGATACCACTGCGGTGTCGGCCTAAACTACCGATAGCAAAATCTGCCTGCTCAAACATGGCGTCAAGTTGCTGATCATGCTGTGGTCCATGGAGGATAACATAAGATTCTAGTTTATTATCACGAATGACGGGAAGGATTTCTTGCTTTTCACGTTCGCCGGATAATGGTCCCACGATATGAAAATAAACTTTGTAGTCAGGATTCGTACAATAATATTCAGCTAATCCACGGATAAGTCGATCGAATCCATGCCAATAGTGTACTTCAGCTACTCCTATTAAATGTAGCTCATGTGTCGTGTCATTCATTTGTTTCTTCATAGGAATGGCATCAAAATCAATTCCGTTAGATATGCGGATTGTTCGTTCGCCAAAGATATTTTTAGCGTTTGAAAAGGTGACTATTCCATTAAGGAAAGAGGCCAGGCGATGACGAAAACAACGATCTGTGAGCCTTTTGAATTTCATAGGCCATGTGATGTACTCTTGATCGTAAGGAAAAGTCGGTATCTCCATGACCACTTTTGCTCCTTTTTTCTTCATACGTTTCACCATATTTATGGTGAAAGGGTTTGCATTATGATATGAACGGATGTAGACAAAATGTATATTTTCGCGAAGTACGTAGTTTGCTATGCAGTTTAGGCCCAACCGTTTCCGAATTTTCGCAAACACTCCTTGTCCCAATTCAGCAATCACTGCATTGTCTGCCATCCAGCGGCGTTCACCGGAAGGGCTTATGTCATAATAACATAAACGAACATCTAACCCACATTCTTTGAGGGCTTTTACCTGATAGTGTATTTTTTTGCTAATTCCGTTGGCTTTGTCGAAGCCGTGGAATATAAGGAATAAGGCTTTCATTGGTTGCTCAAATCTCTATATATTGTTTATTCTGTTCTTTTTATTATCTCTTACACAGGATGCTTCGCACTTTGCCGATAATGTCATACTCATGCGTCATTTGTATATAAATGCCAAAGATAATAAAACTAACGATACTTTTGGCTATAATTGTCACAAAAATATTCATCCCTTCCAGTGCATACTGCATGGGAATGAGGGCTAATGCTATCAAAATGCTAATGATGAACGGAGAAATAAGCTGACGAATGAATGGCCACGCACTTCGACGGAAGGTTATCCGGTACATTTGCCAGTAACATTGTATAAAGTTGATGGAGAACGTCACCACAATGCAACTAGCCACTGCTGTCAGCGTTCCGAAATAGAAGATTCCGAGCAGTATGCCTGTCACGTTGAGCACAGACGAGAACACTCCGCATACAAATAAGCTCCGTGTATCGCCTGCCGCCTGAAAGATGGAACCGGACGAGGAGAGTATGATCTGAATTCCTACGGACAGGGAGAGTAGCCGAAAAACGGGTACGGAGGGCAGCCATTGGACTCCAAAAATAATCAACGTTACTTCCTCTGCTGTAAAGAAGAGCAGCACGCTAAGAGGCAATCCGATGAAAGCGAGGAATCGGAGAATACGTTCATAAGAGGTGGCTAGTTTTGCTTTGTCATTTTGGAAATCACTGAAGATGGGGTGCATTACAGGAGTGATGACCTGGGTGATGTTTTGCAAGGGAAGCATCATCAGGCGATAGGATTTTTCGTAATATCCGAGGTCGGACATACTCATGTATTTGCCAATCAGTAATTTGTCCAGATTGCGGCTGAAGTAGTTGATGACGTTGAATAGAAACTGGTAGGCGGAATAGGAGAATATCTTCCGGAGCGCCGTCAGCCCCAGCGTGAAACGCAGTCGTTGCGGATAGCGCTGGTAGGAGATGACGAATATGAGTATGCTGGATATTATTGGGTTGATAATCAGTGCATATAATCCTGCTCCGCAGAGGGCGGCAGTCACGGCTGCCGCACCTGCGGAAATCTGGATAACGAAACTACGGATAGCGATGAATTTGAATTCCTTGTTCCGATAGAATAGTGCTCCCGGCACGATGGTGGCGGAGGCAAAGAATAGATTAACGGACAGCAGTTGACACAGTGTCCGCAGGATTTCGCTTTCGTAATAGTCGGCAATCATCCATGAAGCTGCAAAAAACAAGATGCTGATTCCGATGCCGGTCCATACGGTAAACGAGAAAATAGTTGATAGTTCATCTTTTGTCAGTGATTTGTGCTGTATGATAGCGGGAGATATTCCCATATCGGTGAGGAGGCTGAAAAAAGCGATGATTACGGTGGCAACGGCTACGATTCCGAAGTCGTCCGGAGATAGGAGGCGGGCCAGTATTCCTGCTATTACAAGAGAAATGACAATGCCGCTGTATTTGGCCAGTGCGGTATAGAACACTCCTGAAAAGAGTTGATTTTTAATGTTGCTAGCCATTGTCGACCGTTTTTTTATGGTTTATAAATAGGAATTTGAAAAGTAATGCCCCTATCGTTTTTGTCGATACATACTTTTTATATTTTTGCAGGCACAACCGTGCGAGTTTGATCCGCTCCGGTAATTTTAGTGAATGTGCTTGCCACATGGCAGCGTCAAGCATTTGAGATAAATATAAATCAATAATTTCTTTATTTTTATCTTCGGTAGTCTGTCTTCTAAAGCTAAGAATCTCTTCTGTGACGACAAGATATCCTTTTATGTTCCGCATTGCGAATTTACTCGTCATTGTAGAATCTTTTCTCATACGACGATGAAAAAAAGTTCGTTTAATGCAAGCTGCTTTCGTGCTTTGTAGATAAAGCAAGGTAGTAAACAGTTGGTCTTCGTGTACGATTTCGGGATAAAATGATAGATTATGTTTTTCTATCACGTTTCTATGAATAAAGTGCAGGCAAACGGAAGGAGTATATTCTTTATTCTGTAATTGAATTTCAAGTGCTTCCTGGCCGGTATAGATTTTGTCTTCTAATTTCTCTGTATGTTTGTAATTCAGTGTTGGAGCATTTTCAACGTTGTTTTCAAAGAAAACTAAAGCATCAAAAAATACAAAATCAAGTTTTTCTTCTTTGCATTTATGATAACACAATTCCAAAGCATCTTCTTCCAGCAGATCGTCGCTATCCATAAAATAGATATATTCTCCGTGTGCGTGTGAGATCCCTCTGTTACGCGCAATTGATTGTCCCTGATTCGCTTGTGTATATATTTGTATACGTTTGTCAGTGTCACCCAGTTTTTCTACTATACTTAAACTTTTGTCTGTTGATCCGTCATCTACAACTATTATTTCCAGTTCTTTCAGGCTTTGATACATCACGCTTTCTACTGCTTGACGAACATATTTTTCAGTGTTATAGACAGGAATGACGACACTGACTTTTATTTCATTATATTTCATGCATTTCGTATTCTGATAAATTATTGATACTGGCAGCAGCATTACAATCTGCTGTTCAAATCTCTATATACTTCGGCATATTGTTTGCCCACTTTATCTATACTCATGTTTTCTAGTGCATAGGTATAGTTCATTTCTCCTTTTCCCCAAGTAGATAACTGCCAGGCCATTTTCAGTGCCCGTATGATATCGGCTTTATGATTCGGATTGAAAGTCGGATTGCCTGTGTTTTTTAATAGTTCGCCTATATTGCCGGTATTTGGTCCTACGACTATCTTGTGGAAAAGAAAAGCAAGAGGAATATTTACGGAGTTTAGTGCATTTCTTTCTTGGATGAATATCACGTCAGAGGCAGACATATAATAAGGGAGGTCGCACTCGTCTATCGGTTCGTCGTTGGCTCCCGCTTGTAGTCTGAACATACGGTTTAACAACGGCATGAGGACATAGTAGCCAATTCGGGAAGCCCATCGTTTGAGGATATTTCCGCCATAGTTATTGCGCCTTGAAAAGGGGCATAAGCGAGGGGCTATCAGTAGTTTCCGTTCTTTGTCCCAGTCGCGGAACGCTCCGAGCAGCATACGTCTTTCTTCCCGGTTGCGGAATTTCCCGAAGGCGGTGACGACGAATGCTTCTTGTGGCAGGTTCAGATATTGGCGCGCGCGCTCTATGCTGATATCTTCTTTGTAGGTGTATTGGTAGATGTGGTACGGGATGATGACGTTCCTGCTGTCGGGATATTTTTGTATGAATTCTGTCTGGCTGTAATGTCCCATGTGCACTACGGTGTCACTCTCCGATTCGATTATGTCGTAGACCCGGCTGATGATATCATTTGCATAGTGGGGGTGAATGTTGTGCCGTGTGTATATGAAATGAGTTCCTCGCGAGCGGAAAAAATCAATGCGTTCTTTCAGGCGGCGGATGACGTCGGGGTCTTTGCATGTCCATCCCACCAGTTCTTCCGGCCATTGGAAATGGATGATGTCATAAGTCGTATCCGATTCCCAGAATTCTTTTTGGGAGTATCTTACATTGATTCCAGCCATTCTGATAGCATCGCATAAGATAGGAACAAATAGATTGTCGGTTTCTCCGTTTTCTCTGAAAACGATCAGTGCTTTTATTGATGGGCTGTCTGTTTCGCTATCACTCATTTTTTAAGTTTTAAAGACCTTTATTACATTGCAAATGTAATAAAACTTATGATAAGTTTCTCCTTTTCTGTGTTTTAATTGCAGTTTAAGTTGCTATTTGAGGAAATCTGAAACAGGTCGGTTCTTCGTCAAATTTGGTGGTAATCTCTTTTTTATTTCGATGGTTTTCCTCTTCTTCTTTCTTAATCCTATAAAAAGTTGTAGATATGTTTGCTTTTTAGTAACTTTAAAGACACCACATCATTAAGAGTTACAATGCAACAAGCCATATCTACAACGTACAAATATACATCAAAAAAAGAAAATCCTCCTACAAATAGGGGATTATTCCATGATTTCAGATTCAGTCCTGGCTACGATAATCTGCAACAAGATGGTATCTCTGAAGCTGTTGGTTCATTGACGGTCTTTTTACATACGGCTGGCAAGGGGGCTTCCTGTCCTTATTGCGGACATTTCAGTCACCGATTACACAGTTATTACTCCCGTCATATTCAGGATCTTGAAGTTTACGGTCATACTTTGGAGTTAGTCA
>USQO01000106.1 GCA_900556845.1 uncultured Bacteroides sp.
TCGGATTTTTGAAATTTTCTTCAAAAAACACTTGACTTTTTATTAGCAGGCTTTCGATGCTTCTATGGTACAACTTCAACCTGACATCTACATTCTCCCGTCCTTACTTTTACCTTACTTTTCAAGGAACACGAACGCAGAACGGACAGCCCATGATATAATAGAAACAAATAAAATCAGATTGGAGAAACTGCTATGGATAATTCCTTTTTACATACTAAAAGGCTCCTGTTGGTAGATGATGAACAGAAACTATTGAAAATGGTTTCAGATATATTGAAAGATGCAGGATTTGAAACTGTCCTTACCGCAATGACGGTCAAAGAAGCTATTTTGACCGCAAAAGAGGAAACTCCCGATTTAATTGTTTTGGATGTCATGCTGCCGGATGGGGATGGCTTTTCTCTGATGCAGCATTTCCGCACTTTTACCAATGTGCCGATCATTTTCTTAACAGCAAAGGACGAAGCAGCAGACAAATTATCGGGATTGGGGCTTGGTGCAGATGACTACATTTCTAAGCCCTTTATGCCGCAGGAACTGTTACTGCGTATCTATGCGGTACTGCGGCGGACCTACAAAGAGGATTCACCGCTGCTTGTTTTGGATGGATGTACGATTGATTTCAGCCGGGCCGAAGTCCATAAGGGCAGCGAAATTATCTCCCTGACAGCCAAAGAACATACTTTACTTGAAACGCTTGCCCGTAATGCTGGAAAGATTGTTACCGTAGATGCTCTTTGTGAAGCCCTCTGGGGGGATAATCCTTTTGGCTACGAAAACAGCCTCAATGCTCATGTCCGGCGCGTCCGGGAAAAGATTGAAACCGATCCATCAAAACCCGTGTCCCTAATAACCATTAAAGGATTAGGCTATAAGCTGATAGCAAGGAAGTGATGTCATGAAATCATTCGGAAGTTATATATCTAAATATCTTGTGTCGTTCGTTGCCTTTATTCTGATATTGCTTTTTCTTAATGCAGTAGTATTCGGTCTGACTTTTCAAAAGATTGTGACCGAGGATTATGGCGATTCATCCCCGCAATCCATGTTGGAAATGACTGCTACCGCCGCTACGCCGGAACAATTATCGGATGAGGCGGTGCAAATGCTCCGACAGAATCATATTTGGGCGATCTACTTGAATACAGATGGTCAATGTTATTGGTCGGTTGATTTGCCGGACAATGTGCCGAAAAATTACACAATTCAAGATGTCGCACTATTTTCAAAAGGGTATATTGAGGATTACCCGGTTTTTATTTGGAACACCGATGATGGGTTGTTGGTGCTGGGCTATCCCACAGACAGCTACACAAAACTCACCAGCAATTACTATTCCATTGCAGCACTTCAACGACTCCCCATCTTTGTGCTGGGGATGCTTGGCTTGGATGTGCTGTGCCTCTTTTCAGCCTATTACTTTTCCAAACGCAGAATCATTCACAATACCGAACCGATTGTGTCCGCTGTGGAAACTTTGGCAGACGGAAAGCCAGTTTCACTTCATATCAGCGGAGAACTATCGGAAATTGCAAGCAGTGTAAACAAAGCTTCTTCCATTTTGAATAGGCAAAATGAAGCGCGGGCGAACTGGATCAGCGGCGTTTCCCATGACATCCGCACACCTCTCTCCATGATTATGGGGTATGCGGGCCGTATTGCAGAAAGTAAAGCTGCCAGCAAGAGCATCCGTGAACAGGCGGAAATAGTACGGAAGCAAAGTGTAAAAATCAAAGAGCTGGTGCAGGATTTGAATTTAGTATCGCAGTTGGAATATGAGATGCAGCCGCTTCATAAAGAGATGGTTCGCTTATCCAAACTACTGCGATCCTATGTAGCAGACCTGTTGAATACAGGAATTTCCGATAGCTACAACATCGGAATTAAGATCACTCCTGACGCCGAAAATGCTGTGTTGGAATGTGATGCCAGATTGATTTCGCGAGCTGTAAACAACCTTGTCCAGAACAGCATAAAACACAACCCACAGGGCTGTGAAGTCTGCCTTTCGCTTACAACATCGCAAAACCATCTTATCTTGGCGGTTACGGATAACGGAACGGGTCTGTCTGCTGAAAAGCTGCAAGAGCTGGAAGAAAAACCGCATTATATGGAAAGCACAGATGAACGGCTTGATTTAAGACATGGGCTTGGATTGCTGATTGTCCAACAAGTCGCCATAGCTCATAACGGCAATTTCAAACTTACTAATGTTTTCCCGAAAGGGTGTGAATCTACTTTAATATTCCCGTATATTGGATAAACAGGCAAG
This sequence comes from uncultured Bacteroides sp., assembly GCA_900556845.1. Classification (GTDB taxonomy): domain Bacteria; phylum Bacteroidota; class Bacteroidia; order Bacteroidales; family Bacteroidaceae; genus Phocaeicola. The sequence continues at coordinate 2,276 of USQO01000106.1, forward strand.
TACAAATCTATAAGAAAACGCCAGATTTCCGTGAGGGAAAACTGGCGCGCCAAGAACAGCCATTATTATACTGAATTACATGGAACGATAATGCCGATGCAATGTTATACTTGCCCGGAGAAGGAGCAATGCTTTTTTTTAACTGATGTAGATCATGTGAGCTTTGAAAAAGCAAACGAGACACGGCAAAATAACCTCCAATCGGCTACCGTGTCCCTGCAAGTCGTCATAGGTTTGTGTAAACGCAAAGAAACGGCGGCTCTGAAAATCAAAGCCGCCGTTTCAAATGGGCGTGTCAAATTGTCTGCTCTACGACGGCTTTTTTTCTTTTGCCGTCGTCCGGCAGAGTATTATTCAATATTTAATTCAATGTTTCCAGTGAAATTCTCACATTCAATGCCGATATAATTTCCACCATCAGGAAGTGTAATTGTGTCACTATAAGTTCCGGTTGTTTCAATCAAAGTGACTGCTTCATCAGATCCAGAAATCCAAAATACTTTTGCAGTACCTTCCGTAATCTCCAAGGTGCAATCAATGGACAGCTCCTTACCGGCTTCTCTCTTTATGGAAGTTCCTCCGAACAAATACTCTGTACCTGAAAAGTTCGCATAATCAGCCGTATAAGTCCCTGTATAATCATCAATTCCTTTTTCTTTTTCCCCTTGCAGTGACGATTTCCCTGTCAGTTCTATGGAGCCCGCAGATTGAACAATGTTATTGTAATGATTGAGAATTTCATCTTTTGAACAGCCAGCAAGCATAAAACTTCCCACAAGGACGAATGTTAATGCTAAAACTATTTTCTTCATAAAATCATCACCAGCCTTTCTTTGGAGCTACCTTTTTGGCCTTTTTCTTTGTTTGGGTTGCTTCTCGTTCTTTCATGCACAAAATCAAGATGGCAGAAATAACGACAGCAAGCGCAAGACTGCAAGAACAGGTTCCGATATTCCAGTTGACTGCGGTATCATAGCTACGGTAGCCTACCATTCCAAGACTTGCGGTAATCGGATAAAGGTTTGCTAATGTCATATTTCCTGCGGCAAACATCCCTCCATATCCATAGACAAAAGCAATGATTACACCGACTAAAAAGCTGCCTGCCCTCCGACAAGTAAGAGCGATAATCGGCAGAACCGCAAGATATAAAAAGAAATTAACCGCAGTAATCTGCAAGGCTGCTTTTAGAGCTAAGGAAATCTCAAAGCCAGGAAATCCCACAATCATTTCTGCTATGATTGTAAACAGACTGCATATCAGCCCGAAAATAATAGACAATACGCCGCACACAATCAATTTTCCGGTCAACAGTTTCTTAAAAGAGATCGGCACAGTCAGAATATTTTTCAATGTGTCATCCGTCTGCTCACGAGAAATCATATATCCAGCAATTAGGCTGATACACATCGGAAAAATCATGGACATATTGTTTTTGATGACCTGTTCTGTAAGATAGGCAAAATCCCAAACGGAACCATCATTCGCCATAGAGGTAAACAAGGTCAGCAGGACGGATAGGAGCATGAGTGCAACGCCCGCCCAAAGGATATGATACCTTTTCAATTTATAAAATTCTGTTTTTACAATGCGAACCATGTTTATTCCCCCCTCTGCTTATATAATCTGTCAATCAGTAAGAACGAAACGAATGCCATAATCCCAAGAATGAATACAACTTGAAATGTTGAGGGAATTAGCCCTGTCATTTGCTCCAAGTCCATTTTTATTCCATGAGCCGCCATATCTCCCGCACTCCAAAATGTAGTCAGTGGCGTGGGCAGAAGCCATAACATAGTTTTAGGCAGTGTGTCAAACAATGCCGTAGCACTCATGTTCAGAACGCTGTAAAAGACACACAACAAAATGGAAAAAACATAGGTCTTACTGAAAAAGACAACAAGGACAATCAACGGGAGTGTTCCTGCCGTAATGAAGATCCCCGTTTCAACCGCCAAAAACAGCTTATAACCAATTCCATAAACTTCCAATGTTCCAATTCCGCAAAGAATTGTTGCAATGGTAGAAGCCACGCAAAAAACAATTCCAAAGATAAAAAGGACAATAATCTTTGCAAGTACCATTTGCGTGCTGGTTACGGGAATTGTACGCAGATTTTTGAATGTATCGTTGTCGCGTTCCATAAAAAACAGAATAGCGGCAATCACTCCGATAATGCAGGGCAGTAAAAACTGGATACCATATCCCAACACCATGTTAAATAGTCCATCGAAAGCATCTGCCCGATCCGTATATCGCTCCATCATAGAGGGCGTTGTCATCAGATAAGTCAGCGGGATTGGAAACAGGAACGCAGCCAAAATAATCAGCGGAATAAATTTCTTCCGTTTCAATTTCAAAAATTCGCATTTGATTAGTTTAAGCAATTCCTTCGCCCCCTGTCACA
>USQO01000107.1 GCA_900556845.1 uncultured Bacteroides sp.
TAAACATCGCGGAGTGGAGCAGTTGGTAGCTCGTTGGGCTCATAACCCAAAGGTCGTCTGTTCGAGTCAGGCCTCCGCAACAAGAAAAAGGACTAGAAAATCTAGTCCTTTTTTTATTTTTCATAAATTCCACCCAATCCACATCCACCTTAACTCCATACAGCTCATCCTTAAATATTCATTCAACATCCAAAACAAACGAGGTTCACGCGTAGAAGTTTTTCCTCTATCCACAAGACAAAATTAACCATTCATACACCAACAAAAAAAATCCACTACCCCATTAATGCAGCACAGCCATGAAAAACGCATCTCATTTAAATGATAAACGTTCCTCACGGCTGTACCGTATCTTCTTCATTGCAATGAAAAAATAAAAAGACAAAGTTATTGAGGCAAGGAATAAACTTCGATAAAAAAGAAGATCCCTGTAGCCATCAAAAGAAGCCCGATCAAGCCATAAAAAAGACGAGCCCGATTACGGCTTCCACTCTTGACCAGCATAGATAAATTACGCGACTGGAAGAACCAATCCCAATTTAAACAAGCTGCTAAAAAAGAAACTGCCCCTATCAGAAAAAACAGCCCCTGCAGCACATAATGCATGACCATATTTACTCTCCTGCATCAAAACGAACAACACGTTCTCCCTGCTCGTTTTCTTCAATTGTCACAGCCACCGCATCACCCGGCAGCAAATCTTCTATCAGTTCAGGCCATTCTATAAAGCAAAGCGCTCCGCTATAGAAATAATCTTCGTAACCCATATCATAAACTTCTTCCAGCTTTTTAATACGATAGAAGTCGAAATGATAAATCAGCTCGCCGGCCTCATCAGAACGATATTCGTTTACAATAGCAAAAGTCGGTGAGTTGATAACGTCTGTAACGCCCAACTCTTCGCAAACAGCTTTGATAAAAGTTGTTTTACCAGCACCCATTTTTCCATAAAATGCAAAAACGGTGTTATCACCCATTGCTGCAATAAAGCTTTTGGCAGCATCGTGAATATTTTCGAGTGAAGTGATTTTTATTTCCATATAGTTTGAATTAAACGGTTACTTATTGATTCTACAAAAATAGATGCTTTTTCCTACTTTCGCAAACGCGTAAATAAGAATAGAAAAAAAGATAATGGCAGCCCCCGAAGGAACCTGCAACTGGTAGGACAGCACCAACCCTCCCAAACAGCTTATATAGCCGACCAGAATGGATATTAAAATAATATGCTTGAACTTGCAGGTAAACAGATTGGCTGTCATTTGTGGCAGCGTAAGCAATGAAATAGCCAAAACGATGCCGACCATACGAAGACAAGCCACAATGGTAAGAGCAATAAACATCATCAGGGTATATTCAAAACAACGCACCGGCAGTTTTTGGGAAAGCGCATATTCGCGGTCGAAAGCGATGGCCACAATAGGCCGAAGAAAAAGCGCGAAAAACGCAACCAGAACCACAGACAACGCAGCCAACACATAAATATCTTCGAGGGTTATCATAATGATATTTCCAAAAAGATAGGACGACAAATCGGGAGTAAAGCCAGGCGCCAGAAAGCTGAATATAATACCGATAGCCATTCCAAAAGTCCAGAATACAGCGATTGCAGAATCTTCGCGCATATCGCTCCTGCGGCTCAGCCATTCTACGCCAAAAGCCGAAAGCACTGAAAAGACAGCGGCCGAAAGCAAAGGCGAGATTCCGGCATACAAGCCTATCCCAATCCCCCCAAAGGAAGCATGGGTAATTCCTCCACTAATAAACACCAGCCGGCGGGTAACGATATAGGTTCCGATAATCCCGCAAGCTATACTGGCAAACAAACTGCCCCAAAGTGCATACTGAAAAAACGAATACTGAAAAAGTTCCAATAAATCCATAAGCTTTCTTAGTGAAAACGCCGTTCTCCTATAATCAAGAATAATTCATCTTTCAGCTCATCCGGCAAATCTATCCCTCTGAGCTGAAGGCTGCGGCTCCAGCCGGCCACATCTGTTTCCTGCAAAGAATATAATATTTCTCTGAACTCCTCAATCTCTGCCTCTTCATAATCGGTAGACGGACGTCCTTTAAAACGGTCGAGCTCTTCATCATCGTAATATTCTATCTGGCGGCTCACTGCAGCCAACAGGCTGTCTTTTTCGCAGGTTTCATGCTGTCCGCAGCATTCACTGTCGACTTCAACAACCTCTGGCGCTTCCTGAATTTCACCACGCGCTATTTTCTTCTCTATATTACGATTGTAAAAGTATCCGGCAACCATGCCGAACAGTACAACGGCTATTAAAATTACAATTAAAATCCACATAGTATTTATTTACTTTCCAGTATGGTGAAACCTGTATGAATTAAGTTATCCCAAAAATGCGGATAAGATTTGGAGACTACCTCAGGGGCATTAATACGAAGCTCATCCAGCACAAAACATGCCGGTGCAAAAGCCATTGCCATCCGGTGGTCTTCGTATGTATCAATGCCTTGCGACAGATCTGTCTGACAACGCTCACCCTCCCAATAAAGTTCGGAGTCATTGGCATCATGAATCACATATCCCAGTTTACGCATCTCGGTTTTCAGTGCATAGATACGGTCGGTTTCTTTAATTTTCAGACTCTGAAGGCCATAAAAATGAAAAGGTATTCCCAGCAAGGCACATGTCACTACAAAGGTTTGAGCCAAATCGGGCTGCTCTACAAAGTCGTATTCAAAACGTTCTACCCGCTTCCCGGACTTGCGCAGTTCTACGCCCGACGCTGTATAATGCGTAGTAACTCCCAACTGTTCAAACAATACAGCAACCTTACTGTCACCCTGAAAACTGTTGGCTGACAAATAAGGCAGACGAACGACAGCCTGTGGAGCAAGCGCTGCCATTTCGTACCAATACGAAGCCGCACTCCAGTCACTTTCTACCCGATAGTATTCTACAGGAGTATAGCCTCCCGGCATGACTTCTATTTCATGGTCGGAATGCCACACAACACGAGCTCCAAATTCTTGCATCAGCTGCACCGTAAGCAAAATATAAGGACGTGACACGACGGTACCCGTAAGCGTAAGCCGTAACCCTTCGGCCAACATCGGACCTATCATCAACAAGGCTGACACATACTGCGAGCTCACATTACCGGGTAAAGCAATATGACCGCCACGCAAAGCAGCTCCAGTGATTTCCAAAGGAGGGAAACCTTCGTTTCCTGCATAACGAACGGACGCTCCCAGCGAGCGAAGCGCATCGACCAATATACCTATCGGACGCTGCAACATCCGAGCAGTTCCGGTGATGACATGTGTTCCCGGTACAACCGACAGACACGCCGTCAAGAAACGCATGGCAGTACCTGCCGCCATAATATCGATTATAGGAGGCATTGAGTCAAGTGCTCTGACCATCACCGCTGTATCATCACAATCCGACAGGTTATCCAGCTTTCCCTTGTTATCCGCAAGATAGTGCATAATCAATGCTCTATTGCAAATACTTTTAGAAGAAGGAAGCGTGATAGTTGCATCTATTCCGGAAGGAGCTTTCAACTTTATCTGATTCATATACCAACTTACATTTTTACAATTCTGAAATTCTGATCAATATCCAACTTATTTTCTGTGTATATAACTCAATGCTGCACCAATAGCCGTGCAATATTCTGCATAAGGAGGAATATGAAAGCGTATGGGATAGAGATCTTCCATCGACTTGAAGACAGGAGCACATAGCGGAAGCTGCGTCAGGTTACCAATCAGAACCACATCCTTAATGCCATTTCCCACAGCAGCCTGATTCACCGCACTTCCGATAGCCTGATAAACCAGGTAAAAAAGACCTTTCGCCAAATCCTCAGGCGCGGCATTCTGGTCTACATTTCCAAAGTTGGATGCTGTTGCATCCAAAGGCAAATCGGGTAAAGCCTGCGTACAGATGTCCTGAATCTGCAAGTTTATCTTCGAAATATCTCCCTTCTCAGCAAGACGGGCAACCTGACAAATATCATTCGTTTTCAGCAAGAGACGTGAAAGTCCCGAAAGAGTACCCCCGCCAATACCGATGCCACCGATATGCTTGATAGAATCATTTTCTACTTTAATAAAAGAAGTACCTGTGCCCATGCTCACCACAAGCAGGCGGTCTAAGTTGCTTTCGTACCTGGCACCCAGTCCATTCGAGATAAACTCATCTATTTTCATAGTCGGAACTCCGTAAAGAGCACCTTCGATGTGCGATGAGCCTACCCCCGTCAGCATGATTTGCTCTATATCCTTTAAAGCAATATGATTATCATAAATATACTTTCCAAATGCGCCAAAAAGAGAGGTTACCGGATCGGCTGCAGTAATAAAAACAGGAGATTTTATTTTATGATTCTCAATCCCGACAATCTTTGTTGTGCTGCCGCCCACGTCTATTCCTATAACAATTGCCATAGCTTATTCTATTTTGTTGAATATATCAAGTGGCAAAGGTATTAAAAACTCCGTAAAAAACCCCCGCGCACGGAAAAAAGAGAGCCATAAAAAAAATAAAAGTTCCTATTGTTTTATCA
>USQO01000108.1 GCA_900556845.1 uncultured Bacteroides sp.
ATCTATTTGGATTTTGTGAACTTTTCAAATAATCTGGAGAATCGATAGGCATTCTGTAAAGATTATCTACATAAAAATTATTCATCAGTTTTTCTGCCCATGGACCGTATGTAAACGAGCTTCTATGACCATATCCCATTACATGGCCCAGTTCATGAAACATTACACTACATGCATATCTGTGTGTGTAATGCTCGAACCATCCTGGCTGATAGGCACCGAAAACCGACGGGCTGCCCAGGCCATATACATTGTTGCCTGTATATACAAGTCCAACTTGCAATGTCCGTTCCTTTCTCATTTTTTTTAGTACATCCTCAACTTTTACCAGTTGGCCATTGTCATCGTATAACTGGTGTGCATTTGCATATAAAATATCTTCATGCTCCTGCATGTCAATCATATATGTAAAGTTTAAGAAAAATGCGACTGTTTCGCGGCAATGCACGGGGCGTATCCCCATCCAGTTTCCGGTAGGTCCTCCATCTTCACGGTCAGGGTCACCTCCGAATAGCCCCCAGTAGATGTTCCAGCCATGCTTGATGCCTCTCAGCTTTTCCAAGTAAGGGTCATCGGATTCCAGTTTGAATTCGGCTCCGGCTAAATCTGAAACATTTTTTACTGGAACTTGGATAAATTTCCCTGATTCCGTACGACACATGGAAGCCCGTTGTGTAAGCGGGATACTTTCATAAAAATCACAGAATGCAGGAATAGAGTCAAAGTATGCAAAGTCTATATATTCGTCCGAAATGGTCGGAATATGTGCCTTTACCAACACGTTGGTTAACTTACGTGGTGAGTAGAACCGTGCATGAAATTTTCCGTCTTCTGTTACTGATAACTGCAGTGGTCTGGCAGTATTGAATTTTCGCAGACTGGTATTTGTATAAACCTCTTTTCTTTCGTTGTCAGCTAAGATAACCGAGTGATTTCCCGCATTATAAGCTTTTCTGTTTATAAACATCACAGCCGACATGTCATCCGGATGATTCACCGGTGTTTCTATAATATGTTCGTGATTGGGGCGAATTTCATTTTGGCTGAAACGGTATTCCTGAGATGCAGTCTCTTGTCTGTAGTTTTGAGTATGAATGGTAATACTGCCGCTCAGTTTCGAGTCTGCAGTCAATGGCATAAACAGATAGTCGGTTTTCTCGTCCAGCGAAATTTCTGCTGTTTGTCCGTTGCTTTTCCCGCTGTAGTTTCCATTGCCGCTCAGGGTAGTGTAGAAGCACACTCCATTATCCAGTTGCATTCTTTTCGATGTGACAGCCGTATTTACGTACCGGTTGTTGTAGACAAATGAAAAATCGGTTTTACCGATGATGCGTTTTTGCACGATTTTCTCTACAACAGTAGCCGAAGTTACGGTTCCGTCGGTCGTTTCTGTATCTGCCACTGTGAACGGTGTCTGCGAATAAAAGTATTCGGCTTCCAGCGGTTTTCCCAAATCGGACGGAAATACCAGCCAGGCATCGTTTATCGTGGCAGGTTCGTATATGGTGGCATTGTCTTTATCAGGATTTCCTTTAATGCCGAGAATCAGCAGACGGTAGTTTCCTGCGTGAAGTCCTTCTGTACGGATTTCTGATGTCGTATGATTGTAATAACTTTTTAGGTTCTGGACTTTGTTCCCATCTTCGTCTACAATATAGTGTGACACATAGTCATAAGCCGAAACGGTGTTTTCTGACATCCGGCTTTCCTGTTTTTGATATCCTTCTTCATATAATTTGAAAACGATACCAGACTTGGGACTGTCGGATAATGTGTCGTGTGTATCCTGTTCGGTGCACGATACAGATAAAATACTGCACAGTAAGGCAATAAAAGCAAATTCTTTAATTCTAAATCTTGTAAACATCATTTCTATAAACTTCATTAATTGACTGCATAACAGATTGTGAAATGTTTTTGTTCAGTGTTTTGTTTTTTTTAAGAAAATACTTGTCGCAGCCTATTATTTTTGTAGATATCCATGTTCGCATTATTTTTGAATATCTCTAAAAATAAAAATGTGCTTGTATGAAATACCCTATAGGAATCCGGAGTTTTGACCGGTTGATGGAAGATGGTTACGTTTACATCGACAAGACAGATATGGTTTATTCGTTAGTGACGGAAGGCTCCATTTATTTCCAGAGCCGTCCGCGCCGTTTCGGTAAGAATCTGCTTGTGTTCACGCTGAAAAACTATTTTCTGGGCCGGAAAGAACTTTTCAAGGGTTTGAAGATAGATGTACTGGAGAAAGATTGGAAGGTGTATCCCGTATTTTCATGTGGATTTTAATGGTTCAAACTTTGCGAAACAAGGTATTCTGGAAAACCGTCTTGGCAGTTATATTTCGGATTGGGAAAAGCAATATGCTTTGGATTCCGAAGTATAGAAACCGATCTGGGCAATCGTTTTATGAAAGTGCTTGAAGCGGTTCACGAGCAGAACGGTCGCCACGCGGTGATGCTGATTGGCGAATATGACAAGCCTATTCTGGACGTACTCGATGTGGACAAGAATCTGGAAGAGGAGCACCGCAATATCCTGAAAGCCTTTTACTCTGTTTTCAAGGGTGCTGACAAGTATCTGCAGTTTGTCTTCCTGACAGGTGTCACCAAGTTCTTGCAAGTAAGCGTGTTCAGTGGATTCAACCAACCATTTGGCATCAGTATGCATCGCAAGTACGAAACACTTTGCGGTATTTCGCAGGAGGAACTGGAAGCTACTTTCCGTGAGCCGATGGAAGCTATGTCGAAGGACTACTGTTACACATACGAGGAAATGAAAGCAATGCTCAAGGTACAGTATGACGGTTGCCATTTCAGCGATGCAATGACCGATGTGTACAATCCGTTCAGTCTGCTCAATGTGGAGAAACTCCTTCGTGGATACGGAATGCCGTGTCCTGCCTTAAAAAAGGTAAGCTGGATGATTTCCGCATGAGCCTGACCGCTTTTCTGGCAAGCATTCCCTATACGATGCGCCGTAAGGAAAACGAGCGGGAAAGAGAGCGTTACTTCCATTACACGTTCTACCTCATTCTGCGTCTTATCAGTGTGTATACAGTCTATACAGAAAAAGTGCAGAGTCACGGTCGGGTAGACTGTATCGTGGAAACTCCGGATTTTGTTTATATTTTTGAATTCAAGCTGGACGGTACAGCCGATGAAGCCCTGCAGCAGATTCAGGATAAAGGTTATGCACGGGAATACGAATCGGATGGAAGAACACTTTACCGGATAGGAGCCGTATTTTCTTCCGAAACAGGTACAATAGAAGACTGGAAAAAGGGATAAAAAACATTGCAAATCTACAAAATGATGATTCTGCCGTTATTATAGGTAATTTGTAAATACAGAATGGCCGGCAAAAAATAGTGTCGCTGCAAAAAGAAGGCTATCTTTGCAACCGATATTAGAGTAAGAACTGGATAGCAGGCAACGATAAAATGGAAAATAAGAAGACAATCTTTTTAGACGTAGACGGAACTTTGTTGAGTTTTCAGACACATAGCGTTTCTCAAGCTACAGTCCGGGCCTTGCAGTGTGCCCACAGCAGGGGGCATAAACTGATTATTGCAACCGGACGGGCTTGGACAGATCTTCGTGAAATAGCTGATATTCCCTATGATGCTGTGATAGCCGGCAATGGTGCGGAGTGTGTATTGCGCGATGGTACGATTGTTTCGCAGCAATTGATATCGGAGGCGGACTTTCGCAAATCGCTGGAATTGGGAGAGAAGTATGGCTTTCCCATCGCTCTGGAACTGAACGAGGGAATTTTTGTGAATCGGGTGAATGCGCTGGTAGAAGAATCGGCATACATTGTAGAGCATCCTGTTCCGGAAGTTGTGGATTTGGAGGTGCTTTTCTCGAAGCATAAATGCACCCAGATGTGTTTTTATTTTGATGAAAAGACGGAGCAGGAGGTGATGGCTCAGTTGCCCGACCTCAGTGCTACCCGCTGGCATCCGAATTTTGCTGATATAAATGTGAAGGGAGTCAGCAAAGCGGCGGGGATGAAGGTGATGGTGGACTATTTCGGACTGGATATATCGCAGGCAATTGCTTTCGGGGATGGTGGAAACGACATTGCCATGCTTCGGACGGCAGGCATCGGGATTGCCATGGGAAATGCTTCGGATACCGTAAAATCGAATGCCGATTATGTGACGGTATCTGTGGATGAGGACGGTGTGGCGCATGCATTGCTTGAGCTGCAGCTCATCTGACGTTAATTGTAGGGTGTGTCTTTGCTATGATAAAGTTTTGGTATGGAAGTGGCGAACTTTTATTATATATGTGATAAAGGTTCGCCATTTTTGTGATCAACTAAAAAGATACCGTTACGTGAAAAGGAGAGGGGGCTTGAGAATTTTGGGAATGTTGTATGGTGGAATAAGTGGTTTTGTGTGGAGATAGAAAATAAAAAAGCTCTGATTCCAAAAAGAAATCAGAGCTTCAGAATTCAGCGGTGCGTACGGGACTCGAACCCGTGACCCCATGCGTGACAGGCATGTATTCT
>USQO01000109.1 GCA_900556845.1 uncultured Bacteroides sp.
GCTGCTTAATCGAAGTATAGTAGATTAGCTTTATTTCCGTCACAGTGGTGGAAACGAGACATCGCTCAAAAGCTCTTGTTCCGAAGCGTTTGATCAAGCGGTGCAGCAAAATCGGGAATAGTTTCGGTCTTGTCCTGCGGCCGGAATGAAATTTTAAGGACTAAGGTACAAGTGGGTGGCTCTGGTCTTGCTTGTACACGAAAACCGAAGGCAGAGATAAGCATGTAGAAAGCATATGGCTTCCTTGTTTGGACGAGGGTTCGACTCCCTCCAGGTCCACGAATGGCGTGTAAATCATTGATTTGCACGCCATTATACTTTTATGATACTTAAATAAACAATCAGATCAGACTATGATAAAGCAGGATTATCTTTTACGAATGATTCAGGAAATAATTTCTATGCTGGTAGAAGCATTGCTATACAGGAAGAAACTGCGGAAAGAAGAATGGACTTCGTATGACTCTCAGCTCAATACTTTATTGGGAATGCCGACTAATGAGCTAATGGCATTGGATGCTGATGACCTGATATCCCGATATGCTGAAATGCAGGACGGTATGAATAAGCTGGAGTTGTCGGCTGTAACCATGCTAAAGCTGTCAGATGAGATGGGAGACGAGCATTTGCTCCAGAAGTCCCGTCTCCGGCAAGAAGGACTGATGTTGCTGAAATACATACAGGAACATAGTGACAGCTATTCTATGCAACGTGCTTTGCTTATCAACCTGCTCGACAAAGATGCCTGAAATGCTTTTCTGACAGCTCCCAGTTATAGGTAGCTTTGCATTTTATCATTGCAATGATAAACTTGCGTCTCAAATAAAACGAAGCTTTATCACAAAAGTAAACAAGCTTCGTCTCATTTGAGACGCATTGAATATGTAGTGTTGATTGGCGGGTTGTATCCGATTTTATCCTAACCAATACTTCGATTTCGGCAGGTAAGCCAATAAACGTACCAGAATGAATGCCGTGAAAAAACAGCAGACAGTGATAAGCGGAATCTTTATAAATACCGGGACAGGCAATGTGTTGAGAAGAGGCTGGAAAAAGAAAATCAGCATCAGGTGAATAAAGTATACCGCATAGCTCAACACTGCAAACCGGCTGATAAAGCGTGCTATCAGTCCGTGGCTGTTCCAGGGAATGCGGGTTATCAGCGAAAATACCCCATAGGCCATTATCATGATGTTGAGGCTGCAAAAGCGCCAGCAGACTTCCAAATCGCTTACCATGGTGACGTGAGGAAGGCGCAGCTGAAACAAGATTGCTGTAATGAGGTAGCCTCCTGCTATGGCAATCAGTGACTGACGTATGCTTAGTGCACCATAGCGGCGTATGTAATATCCTAAAATAAAGTATCCTGCAAACCCTGTAAAGTAATGAAGCAACGGTGACGGATTCCAGAAGCATTCTCCTAAAACAGCCGGAAAGACAAGGTGGATATAAGGCAGGCAGGTAGTGAAGGCCCACAGGCCGAGATAACCTTGCAACTGGCGCTGACTGCACTGTTGCAGCCATGGTGATACGACTGGAACAAGTAGGTACAATCCCAGCAGCATGTAGATAAACCACATGTGTCCAATCTCCGTACCGAAGTTTACAGGTATATGGGCAATGTTTACCAGTACATCTTTCAGAGTATCCCCACGGTGGTACATGTAGTAAAAGGCATAGATGATGCACCAGCTTACGAACGGATACAGAATCCGGGTAAAACGCCGGCGAAAGAAAGTAGAAACATCCGTTTTCAGCGGCAGCAGGAAATAGCCGGAAATCATGACAAACAGCGGGACTTCTATCGGTGTAAGACTGTTTATCCATCCGATAATTGCCGTATCCTGATTCTTAATGGCTGTCAGGTCGGGATTAATGTAGTAGCACTCTGTGACGTGTTGCCAGATGACCAAAAAGCAGGCTAGCACACGCAGCAAATCAAGTGCAAACAGGCGGGTTTCTTTCTTTTCTTGCATAGTATTGTATATTAAAGCATCGTATGGTTGCAAAGATAAGCGACCTGCCGTTTAAAAAGATTGTCCCATGTCAAAATCGCTCTGGCCGCTTTTCCTTATTTTTCAATCAGCATCAGTCCCACGCCTCTGACGGTTTTAATTTCGATGCGGCTGTCTCCCTCGAAAAGTTTGCGGAGCTTGGTGATAAATACATCCAGGCTGCGTGAGGCAAAGTAATCGTCCGGCTTATCCCAGCAACGGCTTAAAATAACATCTCGTTTTACTACATCCCCTTTGTTCTCGGCCAGCAGCTGCAGTATCTGCGCCTCACGTGCAGTCAGTGTAGTTGATTGGGCCGATTCATTGTTCCGCAGTGTGGCATGTTCGGCATCAAGCGTATAGGGGCCGAATTTGCACATACCGCTCTCATTGCGGGTTTTTACCCCTTCTTTCATTTTCAGGATAGCATGCAGGTGAGCATCCAGTTCGTCTGGAATGAAGGGCTTCTTTACATAATTGTTAACTCCGATGTCGTATCCCTTTCTCACATCCTTAGGTGAAGTCAGTGCCGAAGCAAACAGAATCGGTGTATCACCGTCTGTTTCTCTGATGCGGCTCACCATTTCGAAGCCGTCCATTACGGGCATGTCAATGTCCGAGATGATGATGTCGGGATGATGTTCTTCCCATGCCTGCAGTCCTTCCTTTCCGTTGAAGGCAGTAATAACTTCATAGCCGCCTATGATGTCCTGAAGTCCTGACTGGACGATATACGACAGATTTCTGTCGTCTTCCACCAATAATAGTTTTATCATAACAGTAAGTTGTTAAATGGTTATAGATACAGCAGGATGATGTCTATACATCTGTAGTTGCTTCCGGCAGGTAAATGGCAAACTCTGTAAACTCGCCTTCTATGCTGGTTACAAAAATCTTTCCGGCATGCGCTTTTACCGCCTGGTCTACAAAACTCAGGCCAAGGCCGAAACCAGAAGCACCGTGCTTCCTGTTCCGGCTTTTGGCCGAAGCACGTTCGAATTTCTGGAAGATAAGATGAATGTCTTTTTCGGCTATTCCCAGACCGTTATCTTGCACTTTTATCACTGTATAGTTTTTGTTCAGCTCTGCTGAAATCTTTATTTCTACCTGCTCGTTGGAATATTTAATGGAATTGTCTATAAGGTTGCAGAATATTTCTTCCAGATACTCGGCATCGGCATATACCGATTCTACTTGTAGATTAATGAGGAAATCTACCCGCTTTTGCGATTTTGTTTTAAATTTTTCAACAAGTCTGTCCAGCATGGGAGCCAGCGGGACTTCTGTCTTGTTCATTTCCAATTTCTGGTTTTCCAGTTTGGAAAGTGTCAGTACTTTATTGGTGAGGGCCAGCAGATGTCCGGCTTCGTTTTCGGCAATGTCGAAATATTTGTCTTTCATCACAGGCTTGTCATCAAGCTTTCCGCTTCTCAGAAATTTCAGTGCCATGATGATGGAGGTGAGCGGGGTTTTCATGTCGTGTATCATCGCATAGGAGAAGTCTTCGCGAATCTGGAAAATTTTCTCGAAGCGGGAAATGAATCTCACCTGGTAGCTGATACAGACGATTACGAGCAGCACGATGATGAATGTGCCGGCAAGTAGCAGGCCCATACGCTCTAAGAAAGTCTTGTAGGGATTGGTGATGATGAGCTGGACTACCTGGGTGTAATCAGAACGAATTGGAAAGTATTTGGGTTTGACAGTCATAAAGGACGGTTCTTTTTGAGTACCGATACCATTTATTTTTTCTCCAGTTTTTAAATTTATAATGTCTATATAATATTTGTTTCCTAATCCGTTTTGGGTTAATAATTCGGCAGTAATGGAATCAAGATTGTGTAATGATATCGGATATCCCATGCCTGAAAGCTCTTCGCTAATAAATGTAATTGATGAAATCGTGTCGTTCATTGCTTCTGCAACGATTTCTGTGCCTTTTGGGACTTGTCTAAATCTTAAAGTTATTTCTTTTTCCAATGCTTTTTCAATGGTTGCATAACCTTCGTCCTGAATGTCGTTTTTTATCAGTTCATACGAATTGTATATCCATATTATCTGCAGAGCTAAAGCCCCGATAAGTCCTACGACAGACAGTATGGTGATGAATAATATGTTTTTCTTACGTTTTGAAGTCTCCATATATGATATTATATGACTTTTTAATGGTTTTTCAATGCAAATATAATAATTGGATTATGAACATAAATCGAAACATCGAAGTATTAACCTAAAGATAACATAAGGATAACCTGATGTTTACTGACACTTGGTTACCTTTGCAATAGTAAAACAAAGGAAGGCTTTAGCGGCTTTTATTTTGTAAGATAAGAGTTGGATATAGATAAGAACTTGTTAATAACAAGCGAGCTTTTTTTCTTTATAT
>USQO01000110.1 GCA_900556845.1 uncultured Bacteroides sp.
AATTTACATATAAATCACTGATTATCAAATATGTTATACAGCAGGATTTTCTTATTATACTTCCAGAAGGTTACAGAATGATACATTTTAAATATACGCGTGCGCGTAAGGCCTCCTTTTTTCCAGGTAAAAAAGACAGTATGCTCTCAGTTTATCATACAAATGAAAAAACTATACTACATAAAAGAGAAACATTCAGCTCACAAATGATAAAGGTTAATCATTTAAATGAAAAAGATAGAAGCTAAGGATACCTCCCTATACACAAAAAAATCTTATCACCTTCAAACGAAAGTAATAAGATTTTCCGAATTACGATTATATCTTATACCCAAACTTGCAAAGACTCGAACAGAATTATTCAAGCTTAGCAATGCCTTTTTTAATTTCACGCATCAATTTCTGGAAATCAAAAATCCGCTCTGGATATTGAGAAGCCAAATTTTCTTTTTCCATACCCTTTCTCAAATCATACAATTGTGGGATTGGCAGATTACCTGTTTCCACATTAGCTCCCCATGTAATCATAGGTCCGGCATCACTAGGCTCTATATATTTCCAATCTTTTGTACGCAAAGAAAGTGTATGGCTGGAAGCACACTGCACAACCCAAGGCCGGTCTGTCAAGTCAATACCCAACAAATTATCCAACCGATCAAAACTATCGGGTGCTGAATGCTTTGGCAACTTGGCATCAACCAAAGTTCCCAATGAAGCCATCCAGTCAATTTGTGACATCAGTACATCGGAAACCATATTGGATTTTGCTCCCCGAGGCCATCTCACAATAACCGGAACGCGTGTTCCACCCTCGAATGCACTGTATTTATAACCGCGTAATTCGCCAGAAGGAGAGTGCCCGTTCAGTAATTCTGCTGCCTGATCTTCATAACCGTCATCAACAATAGGACCGTTATCACTTGAGAGAATAATCAAGGTATTGTCCGAAATACCCAAACGCTCCAAGGTTTTCATTATCTCTCCAACCGACCAGTCAAACTGCACGATGGCATCCCCACGCAATCCCATATTGGTTTTTCCACGGAAACGAGGGTGGGGGAAACGGGGTACATGCACGTCATTCGTAGCAAAATACATAAAGAAGGGCGCGTCTTTATGTTGCTCAATAAAACGTATGGCATGCGTAGTAATGGAATCGGCTATGTTTTCGTCTTTCCATAAGGCCTTGCCTCCACCTTTCATATAGCCAATACGACTGATGCCATTTACGATAGCCATATCATGTCCGTGACTAGGTTTCAAATTATAGAGTAACTCCGGATTATCTTTTCCGGTAGGTTCACCTTCGAAATTACGCTTATAACTAACCTCAATAGGAGCAGAGGGATCATAATCAGCCACTTGTCCGTTCTCTATAAATACGCAGGGGACACGGTCGGCAGTAGCAGCCATGATATAATGATAATCAAAACCCAAATCTCCTAAAGAAGCCGGTAGAGGAGCATTCCAGTCTTGCTTACCTGTTTCATCCCCCAAGCCCAAATGCCATTTTCCGATAGCACACGTTGCATATCCTTTACTTTTAAACATGTCGGCCATCGTAAACTGTCCGGGGCTAATAATCATTCCGGCATCGCCAGCAGCAACATCGGTACCAGGCTTGCGCCAGGCATACTCTCCTGTCAGGATAGAATAGCGCGATGGGGTACTGGTAGCCGCAATGGCATGTGCATTGGTAAACCGAATCCCCTCGGATGCCAGTCGGTTGACATTGGGTGTCTGAACATTCTTTGCTCCGTAACATTCCAAATCACCATATCCCAAATCATCAGCCAAAATAATGATTACATTAGGATTTTTCTGAGAAGTTTTTTCTCCAGATACTGCTTCTGCAGCACTAGCCTGTACAACTGGAACAGCAAATAAGGCAGTCCATAAAGATGTATTTAAAATTCTGCATTTCATACGGTCATTCCTCCGATTTTGGATAATTAGGACTATACAGCATTGTATTTTTTCTTACGACAAGTTTACCGTCTTTTACAAAACCATCTCCTCGCTCCGACAAATGTTCGACCATGGCAGCACGCATTTCCTTCAGTTTTTTCTGGAATTTTTTATCATGCACTGCATTGTGCAATTCTTTAGGGTCGTTTACCAAATCAAACAATTGCTCCGAACCGTTATGGAAATTCCAAATATACTTTATCTTACCGTCGGTCAAAGCACACCAGTAATTATCGGCATCATAACAAGTAGCATGTTCCAAATCGATATACTTTCTCCAAGGTGTTGTTGCATCTTTAGCCAAAGATAAAACAGAAGCTCCATCTACAGCTTCAGGTACAGCTATATTTGCCACATCGAGGAAAGTCGGCAAAACATCACGCAATTCTACCGGCTGTTCGAGTTTAGAACCGGGCTTAACTTGTGCAGAAGATGGCCATTTTACAATAAATGGTATATGGGTAGAACCCTCGTAAGGATATGTTTTTCTCCAGTGATGATGATCGCCCATCATATCTCCATGGTCGGAAGTAAACAAAATAAGTGCATCGTCATACATTCCTTTATCTTTCAAGGTCTGAATAATCCGACCTATCTGTTCATCAATAAATGTAATATTGGCATAATAATAACGAAGTGACTTTATTGCATATTCCGGACCGAAGTTAGCAAAAGCTGCATCACTGGCAGTATATGCAGGGTCGCGAAGTTCACTGTATTTTCCACACCAGTCGCCTACGGCAGGTGCCGGTATCTTTTTATCTTTATACATTTCGGCAAAACGCTGTGGCGGGTCGTACGGACTGTGCGGCCGTGCAAAAGAAACTTTCAGGAAAAGAGGCTGCTCATCGTTATCGTAGTTCTGAATCAGCTCACAAGCCATTTCGCCTGTCCAATAGGTAGGATGAAGTTTTTCATCCAGTTTATACTGTGATGCACCGTGGTCATTCCATCCGATACCAGTCAAGTCTGGGTCTTTTGACGGAGCATGAACCTGGAACCACTGGCGATAATCACTTGTAAAATTAGAATCTTCTATACGGCCGCTTTCGTCTAACAAAGTTCCATGAAATCCATGCTTAGCTCTCTGCGGATGCCAATGCATTTTTCCGATACCAAATGTATAATATCCGTTGTCTCTCAACAACTGGGGCATCTCGACAGAATACTTTTCTGCCACCTGACCATACCCCAGCATACCATGCTTCCAAGGAGCAAAGCCTGTAAGCAAACCAGCACGCGCAGGCGTACTGCTGGGACAAGAAGAGTAAGCATTGACAAACAAAGTTCCATCTGCAGCCAATTCGTCTATAGCAGGTGATACAACAGCTTCATTACCCATGCATCCTAATGCATCAGCACGCTGCTGGTCAGTCATAATCAAAATAATATGCGGTGATTTTTGAGCAAAAACAGGAGAACTTAAAGCTGTCCCCATCAGAAATAAAGAAAATAATGGATACTTCTTCATGTTATTAAATTTACTAAAAGGATTCAAAGTCGTTGCAAAGATAGAAATTATTAATATTAAAAAAACATTTTAGCATTTACAATATCCATCAATCTACATTCTTTTCCTATTATTAATCAGAATTAATTATAAGGAATTTCTGATTGTAAGGTAGTGAATAGAAAAACACAATAACCATAAAAAAAATCCGGAATTCCCTTTTATTAGAGAATCCCGGATTTTTCACTACTTATTATTACTAAATTAATAGTTTTCTTTTTTCACTTCAAAGAAAGCCTGTGGATGCAAGCAAGCCGGACAAAGTTCTGGAGCTTCTTTGCCGATGGTCAAGTAACCACAGTTACGGCACTGCCATACAACTTCAATATCTTTCTTAAATACAGTTCCGTTTTCGATGTTGTTTACAAAAGCCTGATATCTTTCTTCGTGTCCCTTTTCTGCAACAGCGATATTTCTATACATAACTGCAATTGCAGGGAAACCTTCTTCGTCTGCGATATCAGCAAACTTAGGATAGTCCAAAGACCATTCTTCATGTTCGCCTGCAGCCGCAGCTTTCAAGTTTTCAAGTGTACTACCAATTACACCAGCCGGATAAGAAGCAGTAATTTCAACCATACCACCTTCTAACCATTTAAACATACGTTTTGCATGTTCTTTTTCCTGATCTGCAGTTTCAGTAAAGATAGCAGCAATCTGCTCATAACCTTCTTTTTTAGCAACGCTAGCAAAATATGTATAACGCATTCTTGCCTGAGATTCTCCTGCAAATGAAGTCATCAAATTTTTCTCTGTACGGGTACCTTTAAGACTTTTTTCCATAATCGTTAGTTTTTAGTTGAGTGTTATTTTTTACTGATGCAAAGATAAGTATTTATCTGTCTCTTATACACATCTGACGCTGCCGACGATAAGGCTC
>USQO01000111.1 GCA_900556845.1 uncultured Bacteroides sp.
GGCTCCGGTCTCGTGGGCTCGGAGATGTGTATAAGAGACAGGTTATAGAGAGTAGCCTGAATCCATTGGCACGCTCAGGAGCTGGTGCTGCGGGTATGTGGCAGTTTATGGAAGGCACAGCACGCGATTATGGGTTGGAAGTAAGCAACACGGTAGACGAAAGATATCATTTGGAGAAAGCTACTCATGCAGCTTGTAGGTATCTGAAGAGTGCATATCGGAATTATAAAAGTTGGATGAATGTCATTGCTTCCTATAATGCAGGTCAGGCACGTATTTCCCGACAATTGCTTCGACAGGATGTAGATGATGCGCTTGACCTTTATCTGGTAGAAGAAACTACTCGATATCCTTATCGTGTCATGGCTGCAAAGATGTTGCTTTCCGAACCTCAGAAGTTTGGGTTCAGATTGAAAGCATCTGATTTGTATCCTCCCATTCATTACCGGGAAATCAAGGTTTCTGAAAATATAGAAGATCTAGCACGCTTTGCCCGTGGACAAGGTATTAATTATTCGTTGCTGAAGAATATGAACCCTTGGTTACGGTCTACTTCTTTACATGTGCATAAAGGAAAGACTTATGCAATTAAAATTCCAGCAAAGGAATCAATGTATTATAATTCGAAGGTAATTATTCCTCATGATAAAAGATGGATTGTTGAATAATCTTAATGTATATATAATATGAAAAAACAACTGATTTTAGGACTTTTGTGCACCTGCGCGTTGACTGCCGGTGCACAGTCGTTTACAGAATGGCAGAATGCTGAAGTAAATGCGGTAAACCGTGTACCGATGCATGCCAATTATTTTGCGTACGAAAATGAGGAGGCTGCAAGTCGGGCAGTCAAAGAAAAATCAGAGAATTTTATGACCTTGAATGGAACTTGGAAATTCTTTTGGGTTAAAGACTCAGACAGCCGTCCTACCGATTTCTGGAAGGTTGGCTATAATGACAAAGGATGGGATAATCTGCCTGTGCCTGGCGTATGGGAACTTCACGGATATGGAGACCCTATTTATGTAAATGTAGGCTATCCTTGGAGGGAACAGTTTAAAAATAATCCGCCTTTTGTTCCTGTTGCCGACAATCATGTAGGTTCATATCGCAAAGAAATTGTAATTCCTGCCGACTGGAAGGGTAAAAAAATCGTTGCTCATTTCGGTTCTGTTACTTCCAATATGTATTTGTGGGTAAATGGCAAATTTGTAGGCTATAGTGAAGACAGCAAATTGGAGGCAGAGTTTGATTTGACTAACTATGTAAAACCAGGGGCAAAGAACTTGATCGCGTTTCAGGTATTCCGCTGGTGCGATGGAACTTATTTGGAAGACCAGGACTTCTTCCGTTATAGTGGGGTAGGCCGTGACTGTTATCTGTATGTACGAAATAAAACGCATATTGCGGATATCCGTGTGACTCCCGATTTAGATGCTCAGTATCAGAACGGAAGCTTGTCAGTCAGTCTTGACATGAACGGTAGTGGAGAAGTGAAGTTAGATTTGCTGGATGCAAAGAATGAGCTTGTACAAAGTCAGACAGTAAAAGCATCGGGCAAGACCACAGCTACCTTCAATGTAGAAAATCCGAATAAATGGAGTGCAGAAACTCCTTATTTGTATACTTTGCGTGCCAGTTTGAAGCGTGGAAATGAAACACTGGAAGTTATTCCGATTAAAGTAGGATTCCGTAAGATTGAACTTAAAGGTGGACAGATTCTGGTTAATGGTCAAGCTGTTTTGTTCAAGGGAGCCGACAGACACGAAATGGATCCGGATGGCGGTTATGTAGTTTCGCGTGAACGTATGATTCAGGATATCCAGCTCATGAAGCAGTTTAATCTGAATGCTGTGAGAACCTGCCATTATCCGGATGATAATTTCTGGTACGAATTATGTGATAAGTACGGTATTTACGTTGTAGCTGAGGCCAATGTGGAATCTCACGGTATGGGTTACGGTCCGGAAACGCTGGCCAAGAACCCAAGTTACAAGAAGGCCCATTTGGAACGCAACCAGCGAAATGTTCAGCGTGGATTCAACCATCCTAGTATCATTTTCTGGTCATTGGGTAATGAAGCCGGTTATGGTCCGAATTTTGAAGCTGCCTATGATTGGATAAAAGCTGAAGATTCAAGCAGGGCTGTGCAATATGAGCAAGCAGGTTATGATGGAAAAACAGATATCTTCTGCCCGATGTATTATGGTTACCAGAGCTGTGAAGACTATGGAAAAGACGATTCAAGACAAAAACCGCTGATACAGTGTGAGTATGCACATGCAATGGGTAACTCACAGGGTGGATTTAAGGAATACTGGGATTTGGTACGTAAGTATCCGAAGTATCAGGGAGGATTTATTTGGGACTTTGTAGATCAGTCTGTTCGCTGGAAAGGCAAAAACGGAGCAACAATTTATGCTTATGGAGGTGACTTCAATAAGTTCGATGCCAGTGACAATAACTTCTGCAACAACGGTTTGATCAGTCCGGACCGTAAACCTAATCCACACATGTATGAGGTTGGCTATTTCTATCAGAATATTTGGACTACTCCAGGAAATCTGGCTGAAGGAGAAGTGAAAGTTTATAATGAAAACTTCTTCCGTGATTTGAGCGCTTATTACATGGAGTGGGAATTGATGAGAAACGGAAAGACAGTCCGTACAGGTCGTGTCGAAAAACTGAATGTAGCTCCTCAGCAGACCGCTAGCGTCAAACTTGATTTAGGTAAGACTTGTAAGTGTGGAGAATGGTTGCTGAATGTTTCTTATAAACTGAAAAACCGTGAAGGTTTATTGCCAGCAGGGTTTGAAGTTGCGAAGAATCAGCTGACATTGAATGAATATGTAGCTCCTGAAATGAAAATGGAAAATGTAGCCCAAGCTAATATTCAGACAATTCCGGCCGAGGTAAAAGACAATGACTATAACTATCTTATTGTAGAAGGAGAAAACTTTAGAACTGAATTCAACAAGCACACAGGCTTTATGGTAAAATATGAAGCTGATGGCATCAACTTTATTAAAGATGGCGAAGCGTTGACTCCTAACTTCTGGCGTGCACCGATAGATAATGATTACGGAGCCGGACTTCAGAATAAATATGCAGTTTGGAAGAATCCGGAAATGAAATTGCTTTCATTAAAACAGCAGACAGAAAATGGTTTGGTGGTTGTTGAGGCTGCTTACGAGATGAAAGAAGTCTCTGCAAAACTGAATTTGAAATATGTTATCAACAATGCCGGAGCTATTAAGGTGGAACAGCGGATGGAAGCCGATAAGAATGCTAAAGTTTCTAATATGTTCCGTTTCGGTATGCAGATGCCTATGCCTAAAGTATTCGAGACAATAGAATATTATGGTAGAGGTCCTGTTGAAAACTATGCCGACCGTAAATGGAATGCAAATATCGGAATTTACCGTCAGCAGGTCGACGATCAGTTCTATTCTTACATTCGTCCGCAGGAAAACGGTACAAAATCAGATATTCGTTGGTGGAAAATGCTGAATGCCGGTGGTAATGGATTGGAAATTATAGCTTCTGCTCCATTCTCTGCTTCTGCTTTGCATTATACAATCGAATCGTTGGATGATGGTGTAAGAAAAGACCAAAGACATTCCCCGGAAGTAGAAAAAGCTGACTTGACCAATCTTTGCATTGATAAGTTACAGGCAGGTTTAGGTTGTGAAGACAGCTGGGGACGTATTACCAGACCTGAATATCAGGTTCCTTATGCTGATTACGAGTTTACTTTCATTATGAAACCCATTAAGCATCAGGTAAATGTACGTTAACCCATAGATATCCTTTTATTCATAAAGGTATAAATAGAAAAGGCCGCTTTAGTTCGCTTGAGTTGAAGCGGCCTTTTTATTATGCATTATTTTTTGTGGATTACAGATGTTTATTTGAGGATGCTTATTACATTATGAACACACTACTGTATAAATTACATAAAAGTAAAATTGTTGATAATCAGATTGATATGGTAAAACAAGATTTGATGTAGATAGTTTATTAACAGGATGTTAATAAAGAAGTGTATGTAATTAACAAGGATGTGAACAATTAAAAAGGCCTAATTCTTTAGAATTAGACCTTTTTACTGTCGGAATGAGGCGACTCGAACGCCCGACCCCTACGTCCCGAACGTAGTGCGCT
>USQO01000112.1 GCA_900556845.1 uncultured Bacteroides sp.
CGAGATAGGCTCCGGTCTCGTGGGCTCGGAGATGTGTATAAGAGACAGGTTATACATAGAGTGAATAACGGAAGTATAAACAGAACTATCCTGCTGTGACAGATGCATGATTTTTAATATTGCCAAGGGTAGATAACCGTAACTATATAGAAAATAATCATTCTTATGCTTTATTGCAATTCCTAAAGGAGAATAAGAAAGTTGAGATGGGAAAGAGAACAGGTAAGTATCTATCTTTAAATCTTTGGAATTTATAGAATTTATGATAAAAAAAGATGCTGCATCATACGTGTCTTGTTGAGCATCTTTATCAACATATTTTAATTCCTGTGCATAATGCAACACTTTCATATTTAATAATGAATCTGGCACAATGGCAGTTAATTTTATCGTTCCCATGCTTGCCTTTTCTTGTGAAAAAGCAGAAATAGAGAATAATAGAAATATGAATAATATTCTTTCTTTCATCTTTAATAATTTGAAGTACGGACAGAGATACAATATTTAGAAGTATTTCAAATTATAGTATCTCTGCCGTTTTGTTAACTCTTATGCTAAAGAAATCGAATATTTCGATTCTTATCCTTCATTTTGCACAAAATCCACTAATGCTTTATCTTTTTTATATATTCAATTTCTTTTAATATAGGATTTTGTTCTCGTTTAGATTTATCGGGCTGGCCTACATGATTTGAATATTTATCTAAAGCATGTACACTCTCATGAGTTCCTGTAGCTCCTATAACATCATCTAAAGTTATGTTACTAAGTTGATCTATATTTAGATTTTCTCTATAACGCTTCACTATTTCTCCTTGTTTTGCATAAGGAATAATGTTTGCTATATCCTTTATGATTTCCATATAAAGAGTTATTTTCGCTTTTGTTATATTGCCATTCTCATCACCTGTAATACTAGTTACTCCTATGCGACCGGAATTATTATCGTCTTTAGAACTTAATGTAATTGTAATAGGATAATCAGACCACATCATTTTTTCGAATTGGGTTTGCCCAATACTATTTCTCATCATTGCATTACCTACCCTTTTAACATCCGGCGTTGCGTTTGAGGACCATTCATTATTTTGATAAGTAATGGCTTTTCCATTAATATCTATAATTGAATCACCTTTTACATCAATATGTTTAACCGGATTATTCGCCCCATACTGATACGGAGACATCGAATGATACTTCTCAGCAAATCTGTCATTTGTCGTAAACCTCCCCAACGCCGCATCATAATGCCTTGCACCGTAGTCATACCAGTTCAACCCTTTCTTCGCATCAAGCTCCTTGCCGTTATACTTGTAAGGCTGCACATTGCCTGTACTTGCAAACACACCACCGAACGGATAGTAATGGTTCGTCTCCTCTACAGTGCCGCTCTGGTTGATGACTACCCGGTTGTTCCCCTGGTGCAAGTAGTAATGATACTTGCCGTCGCTCAAAGTAACATAGCCCTCATCGGTCAGCAACAACTTCCGAACACCGTTCTCATAGACCACGTTTCCGCAATAGTCCGTCGTGGTGGTAGTACTGCCTGTCTTATGGACAGTTTTCAGCTTCGTGCCGTCGGCACCGTATGTATGACTTATCCTACTGCCGTCACTGAAAGTCACCGTACTTGGCAAATTTAAGCAATTATACGATATGTTGCTAATTCCCTTGTTCAAATCTTTAGTTAAATTTCCATTGGCATCGTAGGCGTACTCATTTGCCTGCTTCACGGCATCTTTGAACTCGAAACCGCCACCGTAGGCAGAAGCCGCTACCGCATCGTCCACACGGGTCGGGCGGTTGCCCGCAAACGTGAAGGTGAGGTTTTCAATCAGACTGTCGTAAGTGAGCTTAGAAATTCTTATCATAGAAATAATACTATATGAAATTCCCTGCCTACATCGCTGTATGTAAGCAGGGAATCATTTAGATTATTGAATCAGAAGATTCTGATATTCAGAAGTAGTAAACAAATAACATCCGTTACAACAAAATTTATCTGATTACTAAACTATAATTTCTAATTTTTGAGAGTAGCGCTTCTATTTATATATATATCACCTGATTCACAATCTCTTCTAACAGATAAACCATGTTGCAATAATACATAAATAACATACCTTTGTTCCGATAAACTTAATACACTATTCTCATTATAACACGGAGTAAACCATATATCATCAAAATAAGCTGAAAACAAACCTTTTATTCCTTCACGTTTACAAATAGAATCTATACGATATTCCGGAACAACGACATAGTCTTTCAATTGTATATACGAGAGACTGTCCATTATTAAAGTGTCTTTATCAGATAACTTGATAAAATTTTCATAAAAAGGTTTCGTTATATAGTCCTCTTCATCTATAACTGATACCAATTCAATCTCATCTAATACAACCTTACAAATAGAATCATGCCACGCTATATTAGTTGTTATCATACAAGGCGCAGTAGTAATTAAGTTATTAGAATCTATCGTAGCTTTTTCAGAATAATCATACTTTATGTATAAATATAAAGATATCCCTCCGATAATAATTACTATTAAAATCAGCATCCTACTCCAATAATTCTTTCGGTACTTTTTGGGTTCCATACATCGTTCTTTTAGGTTCACCTATTACTTTTCTTATTCGGTTCTCGGTATTGATAGCGCGTATATCCATTAATAAAATACCGTTTTTCGTCCTTTCATAAGTAGCCACCTTCTTATCAACATCAAATGAATGTTGAAGTTCATGAGCTAAACCTATTCTTGGTGTTCTCATGTCGCTGTCATTTCGGCCTCTTCTCCGATTATAGGGGTTATAATAAATTTCACTACCTTGTGAAATATTCTTTTTTACCTTGTCTGCATTAAACCCAGTAGAGTTATACTCTCCTTTTTTAGGCATTGTGATATAATGTATATTCTTACTCTCTTCTAATTTTCCAATAATATCAGCTACCTTTTTATCATCTTGTTTAAGTTGGAAAAGATCTGCTTTTACATCTTTTTGGAATTTTGTATCATACCCAAAGAGCACTTTTATCTGATCAATTATTCCATTCGCATTAGGTTTAATAATTATGCTATCCCCATTCACATCAATATTCCCAACTGGACTATTCGCCCCATACTGATACGGAGACATCGAATAATATTTCTCGGCAAATCTGTCATTCGTCGTAAACCTACCCAATACCGCATCATAATGCCTTGCACCATAATCATACCAGTTCAAACCTTTCTTCGAGTCATACTCCTTGCCGTTATACTTGTAAGGCTGCACATTGCCTGAGCTTGCAAACACACCACCGAAGGGATAGTAATGGTTCGCTTCCTCTACCGTGCCGCTTTGGTTAATCACAACCCGGTTATTACCCTGATGGTCTTTCAAGTAGTAATGATACTTGCCGTCGCTCAAAGTAACATAGCCTTCATCGGTCAGCAGCAACTTCTGAACACCGTTCTCATAGACCACGTTTCCGCAATAGTCCGTCGTGGTGGTAGTGCTGCCTGTCTTATGGACAGTTTTCAGCTTTGTGCCGTCGGCACCATAAGTATAGGCAATCGTACTACCGTCACTGAACGTGACCATATTGGGCAAATTTAATACATTATAGGTAATTGTACTAATTCCCTTGTTTAAATCTTTAGTTAAATTTCCATTGGAATCGTAAGTGTATTCGTTCGCCTGCTTCACACCGTCCTTGAACTCGAAACCACCATTGTAGGCAGAAGCTGCTGCCGCATCGTCCACACGGCTCAACTGATTGCCGGCGAGGGTGAAAGTCAGGTTATCAATCAAACCGTAACTGGAAGCAGCGGTCTGACCGTAACGTTGCAAGGTCTTGATGTTGCCGTTCTTGTCATAGCCCGTCACGTTCTCGCTGAAGCGGTTGGTGTTCGTATTGATGCCGGCTGTTTCGCCGTAAGTGGCGTTCATCAGACGGCTTAATCCGTCGTAAGTGAACTTATAGCCACGGATAGTGCTCTCATTTCCAGCTTTCCACGTCATGCTGCTGATGCTGCCGTTGTATTTGGCGGTGCCGGTGCCGGTGTTGTAGTACAGATTCTGTGTAAACTTGCTTCCACTAATTCCCGTCAGCCAGCCACGGACATTATAGGCATACGTCAGCTTGTTGGTGGCACTTC
>USQO01000113.1 GCA_900556845.1 uncultured Bacteroides sp.
CTCCGGTCTCGTGGGCTCGGAGATGTGTATAAGAGACAGTCTTATAACATAATTGTAACATTTGAATAAATAATTATACTTTTTTTGTATCAGAATAAATTCAAACGGTTTTTCTTTGCCTCATCCAAAGAAACAGTAGATACTTTATTCAAAATTTGCTTCTTACGAAGCTCTTCGTATTCCTTATTCAGTTTATCTACATACTCCTTATTTGTAGCAGGGTTCAGTAACTGGGTCAATGCTCCCACATTCTGCGAAGCATCCTTCATATAGCAGACAGCTCCACAATAAGCTGGTGCAATTTTCAAAGCTGTATGCAATTTAGATGTTGTAGCTCCTCCGATAAGTACCGGAATTTCCAAACCGGCTTTATTCAACTCTGAAACCACATGAACCATTTCTTCCAACGAAGGTGTAATCAGTCCGCTTAAACCTATTACATCAACTTTTTCACGCACTGCAGCTTCAACAATTTTTTCGGCAGGAACCATCACTCCCAAATCTATTACCTCGTAATTATTGCAGGCCATCACTACCGAAACAATGTTTTTACCAATATCATGCACATCACCTTTTACTGTAGCAACCAAAACCTTTCCGGCACTACGGGCACCCTCCTGCTTATCGGCTTCAATGTAAGGTTGCAGGATTCCAACTGCATGCTTCATAGTACGCGCTGTCTTGACGACCTGAGGCAAAAACATCTTGCCGGCACCAAACAACTCACCTACCTGATTCATTCCATCCATAAGTGGTCCTTCGATAACTTTCACCGCATTAGGATACTTCTGCAAAGCTTCGTTCAAGTCTTCTTCCAAATAATCTGAAATGCCTTTTACCAAAGCATAACCTAAACGTTCTTTCACTGAAGTCCCTTCACGCCAAGCCAGTTTAGTTTCTTCAGTATTCCCGTCACTTGTTTTTTCAGTTTTCAACTGCTCAGCCATTTCTATCAGCCGCTCGGCAGCATCATGTCGTCTGTTTAGTACAACGTCTTCTATTCGCTCCAATACTTCTGCCGGAATATCGGTATATAAAACAGAAGAGGCTGGATTAACAATACCCATGTCCATGCCCGCCTGAATAGCATGATACAAGAATACGGCATGCATGGCTTCACGGATATAATTATTTCCCCGGAAAGAAAACGACAGATTGCTCACCCCACCACTGACATGTGCTCCAGACAAATTAGTACGAATCCATGCAGTAGCACGAATAAAATCTACCGCATAATTATTATGTTCTTCTATACCTGTTGCAACAGCCAACACATTAGGGTCGAATATTATATCACAAGGATTAAAGCCTACGACTTCCGTAAGCAACCGGTAAGCACGTCCGCATATCTCGATACGACGTTCATACGTATCAGCCTGACCTTTCTCGTCAAATGCCATTACAATGACAGCCGCTCCGTAACAACGGACCGCACGTGCATGCTCCAGAAAGACCTCTTCTCCTTCTTTTAAGGATATAGAGTTTACGACACACTTACCCTGAACGCATTTCAGCCCCTCTTCAATTACTTCCCACTTGGATGAATCAATCATAATGGGCACACGCGCAATCTCCGGTTCAGAAGCAATCAAATTCAAGAAAGTCCGCATCTCTGACACCGTATCGAGCAAGCCGTCATCCATATTGACATCCAATACTAAAGCACCATCCTCTACCTGCTTACGGGCAATAGACAATGCTTCATCATATTTCTTTTCATTAATTAAGCGCAAAAATTTACGCGAACCAGCCACATTGCAGCGCTCACCCACATTTACAAAATTTATCTCCGGAGTGAGTTCCAACAATTCAAGTCCCGACAACCACATTCTTTCTGGAAAAGCAACCGGTTTATGTGGCTCTACTCCTTTTACCATCTCGGCAAAACGAGTGATATACTCATCGGTAGTACCACAACATCCTCCAATTATATTCACAAGACCTTCTTTCAGGAATTCATCCACCTCTGCAGCCATATCATCCGGTGTTTGGTCATACTGGCCCAGACTATTGGGCAATCCTGCATTAGGATAAGCACTGATATAATAAGGCGCCTGTTTCGCCAATACCTCGAGGAAAGATTTCAACTGCCGGGCTCCAAAAGAACAGTTCAAACCAATTGAAAAAATAGGAGCATGCTGCACAGAGGCAAGAAATGCCTCCAAAGTCTGTCCGGAAAGTGTACGACCTGCTACGTCTGATACTGTAACAGAAAGCATCAGAGGAACTTTCCGACCAAGTTTTTCCATCGACTGTTCAGCAGCAACAATCGCTGCCTTCGCATTAAGCGTATCAAAAATTGTTTCTATCAACAAAGCGTCTACTCCACCTTCAAGCAAAGCTTCCATCTGTTCACAGTAGGCATCCTTAAGTCCGTCGAAAGTAAGAGCACGAAATGCCGGATTATTAACATCCGGACTCATAGAGCAAGTTTTATTGGTAGGCCCTACAGAGCCTGCCACAAAACGTGGCTTTGCAGGATTCATAAGTGTATATTCATCAGCCAATTTACGAGCCAACTTGGCTGCAGCCAGATTTATCTCACGACAGAACTCCTGTACATGATAATCGGCCATCGAAACAGCAGTCGCATTAAACGTATTTGTTTCAATAATATCTGCACCGGCTTCCAGGTATTTTCGATGTATCTCTTCTATTACGTCAGGACGTGTAAGGCAAAGCAAGTCATTATTTCCCTTCATTTGTCCGGAAATATCCTTAAAACGCTCACCCCTAAAATCGGCCTCTGTAAGGCCATAACGCTGAATCATCGTACCCATTGCACCATCCAGCACCAATACCCTCTCGTTTACCAATCTCTCCAGTTGCTTTGTATACATAGCCATCCATCAATATTTAAACATGCGATCCATCATCCGCTTATCATCTTTTTCTTTCAAAGCCTCACGCTTATCGTATTGCTTTTTACCTTTAGCAAGTGCTATTACAAGCTTAGCCAGTCCTTTTTCATTAATAAACAAACGTACAGGAACAATCGTAAATCCTGTTTCACGTGTACCCCGCTCCAGCTTACGCAATTCTTTCTTATTCAAGAGCAACTTACGGTCACGACGTGCTGCGTGATTGTTGTACGATCCATAAAAATACTCGGCTATATGCATATTTTTCACCCAAAGCTCTCCTCTTGAAAAAAAGCAGAACGTATCTACCAAACTTGCTTTTCCCTGACGTATTGATTTTATCTCCGTACCCGTCAGTACAATACCTGCCGTATAGGTATCGACAAATTCATAATCAAACGAAGCGCGTTTGTTCTTAATATTAATATTAGTAGATGTAGACTTCATAATCAATTTAAAACTACAGAAAGTTTATTAAAGACCAGTTTTATTAGTTCTGGGCATACAAATAAAATAAACGAAACAATAAGCGTATAACTAGTCAGCCTGTTTTCCGGAATCTTCATCAAACTGCGAGCTCCTTCGAATACAATAAAAAGCATGTATACCTGAAGTAACCAATGAAGAATAGCCAAAGAAAATAACCCACTTACAATATTCAGCACAAAAGTAACAACCATTGAGTAACCGACAAACTGCAAATTCTGTTCGTAAGAGTCATTCCGACCATACCACTTGCGACCCACTTTATCTACCAGATAAGTAGAAAGAAAATATCCGCCAAACAAAGAAACAAAAACTGCACAGCACCGTGTCATTGCCAATTGAAAAGCTGATACTCCAGCTGTATTACCTATAAAGGTGCCGATAAAATAAGATAACCCACACAAACCTATCAAAGGATAGACAAAAGCCGGCATTACAATCCGCTTATCTTCATGAACTATAATCTCCGACCATGTTTTTGCTGGTGAAGATATAAGTCCTATCACTTTCTTAAATAATTCCTTATAATTCAAAACTAAAAATTTAAATATTCAACGAATCGCAAATGTACAAAAAAGAATGATATATTTAGCATATATAAAAAAAATCCTCTCCAATATTGGAGAGGATTTTAATAGAAGAAAACCCGTTGGCGGAATTAAATCAGCGCATATTTAACTTTGCCAATGGGTTTGTT
>USQO01000114.1 GCA_900556845.1 uncultured Bacteroides sp.
CTCGTGGGCTCGGAGATGTGTATAAGAGACAGGAATTATTCTGCTAATTATAGTACTCAGTTTATCCATAACCGTGCATACCGTATTAATCGTCTGGTTCAGGATTTTGGAGGTATGTTTGGTGGATTTACTGATATTGATTATATACGTAGACATACAGTAACTAGTTTAGGATATCAGAATAGTATCGCAGCTATTAATGGTGGTACTCCGGATAGCTCAACTCCTGATGAACAGTTCTTGTATTCTCCAATGGGTTCTACAGGTTTGATTGGAAATTATTTCTGGCAAATTTTTGGTAATAATCAAGATGAAGACCATCAGCGTTTCATTGGTTCTGTAAACCCAACATGGACTATTATTCCTGGTTTGACTTTGAGCGCACGTTTGGCAAGTGATATGACATTGGATAAAGTTGAAACAAAGAAGAGTGCTACAGAGTCTCATGTGTTCTCCACTAATGGACAATATTCAGATGGATATAGTTTGTCAAACAGCCGTTATTCTATTGTTTATGGTGATATCATGTTGATGTTTGATAAGACATTTAATGAAAAACATAATATTACTGCAAACTTGGGATGGAATGCTCGTCAGGAAAATTATTATTTGTCTTCAGTCGCTACTACACAAGGTCTGACACAAGAGAATTGGTTTCACTTAAATGCTTCTGTTGGCCAAAAAGAAGCTAAGATGACTAAACAGGATATGTTGAAAACCGGTGCATTCTTGACTGCAAGTTACGGTTATGATGGCTGGGGATTTGTTGAAGGATCAATCCGTCAGGAAAAGACTTCTACTTTGTCGAATGGAAATAACTCGTTCTGGTATCCTTCTGCAAGTATGAGCATCTTGTATACTGAGCTTCTAAAAGATAATTGCCCATCATGGTGGAACTATGGTAAGATACGTTTCTCTTATGGTATTGTAGGTAACGCTCCTGAAATTTATAGAGCTAACTTGGCTTTCAATCAGGGTTCTATAATTAGAGATGCTGTTTATATTTATAATAATGTGCCAACCAATATTGGTAATGAGGGAATTAAACCAGAAACTAAGCATGAGTTTGAAGTAGGTATCGAAAACAAATTCTTGAATAATCGTTTGGGTATGGAGTTCAACTTCTACTACAATGATATTAAGGATCAGATTTTGAATACCTCTAGTGCTGCTTCTATGGGTGCAAGAACTATGTTGATGAATATTGGTGAATTGACCAATAAAGGTGTTGAACTCAATGTTTATGGTACTCCTATTGAAAATAAAGACTGGAAGTGGGACTTGCGTGCTAATGTGGCATGGAACCGTAATGAGGTTAAGAAGCTGGCTAATGGCTTGGATGTGTTGTCTCATGATGGTGGTAACTTTGATAATGGTGCCGTTATGTTGGAATCGCATGTAGGACAGCCAATGGGTGATTTCTATGCTTATACATGGAAGACTGATGAAAATGGTAATTACCTTGTAGGCGAAAACGGTTTGTATATTACTGATACATCAGAACGTCATAAGGTAGGTAATGCTATGCCTAAGTTTACTGGTGGTTTTGGTACAAGTTTGAGCTATAAGAACTTTACTCTTGATATGACATTTGATTTCCGTTTCGGAGGTCATGTTATTAACCAGCCATGGCAGTATATGATGGCTGCTGGTAACATTGAAGATGCGATTGGAGTTCGTGATCATTCTACGGGTGGTCTCTTCTATTATAGTGATACTGAAGATATTTCAGATAAAGGTTCTATTCATGTGTTGACGGCGGATCAAATTGCAGCTATGGGTGACTATAAACGTGGTGAAACTATGGTTAATGGTCATTATGTATGGGATAATGGATTGATTCTACCGGGTGTAAAAGAAGATGGAACTCCTAATGATATTGTAGTTACTCAGTTTGAAGCTAACAGTAATCATTATAATTGGGGTACAAGTGCAACTCAGAGTTATGCTGATGCTGTGCAGAAGAATAGCTATATCAAATGTCGTGAGATAAGTCTGGCTTATACATTGCCTGTTGATTTGACTAAGAAATTTGCTTGCAATAGATTGACTCTTTCTGCATTTGTTCGTAACCCGTTCTATGTATACCGCACTTTGAAGTTGTTTGATGCTGAAACATCAGATGGTACTAACTGGATTTACCAGGCTCAGGTTGGTGGTTCTACTGCCAGTGCACGTACATTCGGTTTCTCACTTCGTGCAAGTTTCTAAACCTTAAAATTTAATTTTGTAAAAAAGAAAAACTTATGAAAAAGATATATTCATTGTTATTAGCCGGATTGACATGCATGTCTATTTCATCATGTTCAGATTCTGATTATGATGAGAAATATAAGAATCCTGCTAACACGGAAACCGTAGGGATACCTCAGGTATTTACCGGTGTAATGTATAAAGGTAATGTATGGATGAACCTGAAATATTACAATTATTATGTACACTCTTCTACTGCAGGTTTGTTTGCGGGAGTTGTTGGTGATAATAATAATAGAGGACGATACTTAGGTGCTACTGAATCTTATTTTAATACAGAATGGGTAGAGTTCTATGACATGGTAACGCAGCTTCGTTTGTTGGAGCAGAACTATGATAAATTGCCGGATGAACAGAAGCCGATGAATGAAATTTTCGTACACTTAGCTCGTACGATGGTTTATTCACGTTTGCATGAAATGGTTGCTATGTGGGGAGATGTTCCTTATAATGGAGCTGGATATTTGTGGTCAACCAGTGATTATGAAGGTGCAAAAACAGCTTGTGTTTATGATGACGATGTTGAGTTGTATAAACAAATTTTGACAGGTTTGAAAGAAGCTGCTGATTATTTGAATGGTAATATAGACCCAGCAGTTCTTACAACATTGGCTCGTCAGGATTATTCTGTAGCTAAAGGTGATATTAATATTTGGCGTAAGTATATTAATTCGCTTCGTTTACGTGTTGCGTTACATTTATCTAGTAACGGTGACTGTGTAGCGGATGCACATGCTGCTATTAAGGAAATCTTGGAAAATCCAGGAAAATATCCTGTAATTGAAAATAATTCTGAAAATATGGGTGTAATGTGTGATACGCAATCCGATGACTTTAACTTTGCTAAGGATTATTCAAATGCATTGCATACCGGTTATATGGGTAATGTTTCAGCCACATTATTGAAAGCTATGAATGTTCCTGCTAATGGTATTCCTGATGTAAACACTGACCCACGTATTCAAGTAATGTGTGATCCTAATCCAGACGGAGAATATGTATCTTTTGATATCACAAAGACAAATGCTGAAATCACAAGACTTGAAGATGAAAAGCGTAAAGAATATATCGAAAGAAAGATTATGAACGCTAATTACTATTGTAAGGTTGACTCACAAGCTATTATGGGTCGTACAGGTGGACAAGGTAATGAAAATCTTTTCAGTATGTGGATTGGTGCAGCTGAAGTTAGCTTGAGTAAGGCTGAAGCTTATCTGATGGGCTATGGTGTTGCTGTTGATCAGGCTGCTGCTAAAGCTAATTTTGTAAATGGTGTAACTCAGTCTGTAGAATATTATTGGGAACAGAAAGAAAATAGTACTTTGTATAAGGAAGGTAACGATAGTTATAATGGTTATCGTGCATTGGTTAGACCGTCTGAGGATGAAATAGCTGCTTATATTGAGAATATATGGGAACCTACTCAAGAAGCTATTTGTACTCAGCTTTGGTTGAACTTCGGTTTCTTGAATGAACATGCTGCATGGAATGTTGTACGCCGTACAGGTTATCCTGTAGTAGAATTCTCAAGAGATGCTCAGGTCTCAAGTTATCCGACACCTCCTCATCGCTTGCCTTATACTAGTGATGAACTGAACTTTAATAGTACAAACTGTCAGAATGCTATTAAGTTGAATTATAGTGAGTCTACAGGTTATTATACTAAATTGTTCTGGGCAAAAGATAATTATTACTCTTTGATTGATTAATATTCTTTTGAATCAATAATTTGGAGCAACTCCGGAAACTATATTAGTAACTGGAG
>USQO01000115.1 GCA_900556845.1 uncultured Bacteroides sp.
ACCGGAGACCGGTTATCCATTCGCGGAATGTCATTTTATACGTAGTCTTGATATAGGCGGAAAGATAGGTACGGTTGGTATGAAGTATTTCGGAAAGCTCTTTTATTGTAAGTCCTGGTTGGACATATCCGTCTGATTTTATCCAACTGTCCACTTTTCCCACAATCTCGACATAAGAAACAGGAATTTCTTTTTCTGACGGCACATCCTGCTCAAAAGCATTTTCTACCTGTTCATAGAACAACAAGTAGTTCTGAAAACTGTAGAAAGATACTAAAAATATCAGCTTATCCCTCTGTTTTTCAGCTGCATTTTCGGTTTATCACTTTTAATTCGTACTTTTGTGTTATTAACCCAAAACAACAAATCATGGATTATCGTATAGAAAATTGTGCCAATTCGGTAGAAAGTGCCATCCGCGCTCAGGAAGGTGGAGCCTACCGTGTAGAACTTTGTGCAGGTATCCCGGAAGGCGGTACAACCCCCTCGTATGGTGACATTCTGATGGCCCGGAAAAGCATCGGCATCAAGTTGCACGTCATTATCCGTCCGCGCGGAGGTGATTTTCTTTACTCACCGCTGGAACAGGAAATCATGCTGCACGACATCCGCATCGCCAAAGAACTGGGAGCAGACGGAGTGGTATTTGGCTGTCTTACCGCCGACGGAAAAGTGGATATGGACGTAATGCGCAAAATGATGCAGGCAGCCGAAGGAATGAACGTAACCTTCCACCGTGCTTTCGACATGTGCAGCAATCCGAAGGAAGCACTGGAACAGATTATCGAACTGGGATGCAGCCGTATCCTTACTTCCGGTCAGGAAGCAACGGCAGAACAGGGCATCCCTTTGCTGAAAGAGCTGGTAAAACAGGCCGACGGACGCATCATCATCATGCCTGGCTGCGGTGTCAATCCCGGCAACATCCGTAAAATCTGCGAGGCAACCGGTGCTAGCGAATTTCATTTCTCCGGCAGAAGCCAGAAAGAGAGCGGCATGAAATTCCGCAACCCCAATGTGTCAATGGGAGGAACTGTAAAAATAGAAGAGTACCTGAACGACGTTACCGACCCTGCAAAAATCAGCGCTGCCATCCAGGCACTGCAATAAACGGTACGCATCTAGTGTATCACAGATGAGATAAAGGTTTGTCACCTTTAAAAGGTACATCTGTCACTTCTATGACTTACCTGCGTCACAAAAGTGATGCAATAAAAAAACAGAGACTGCCTTTCGGGCAACCTCTGTTTTTTTATTTTATAACGGCCAAACTGCTTTAATTACAGTTTGTGGATAATCTTCATCATCTGTTCACCCAAACCGATGGTGTAACCCTGTGATACAAATACTACACGGTTAAAGGTATCTGCAATGATAAACATCGGCAGGATAGTCTTGCTCTGCAACTTCATGTTGGTTGCAATCTGGTTCTGGATAGCACCGTCGATGTCATAACCATAAACGATGGTGTTAGGCAATCCCGGGAAGTCCTGCGGACGGAATTTCTTATACTGTTCTTCATTCTGGAACAACAGTACCATCTTGCGTCCCCATCCTTCAAAGTCTTTTGCCAAAGCTGCAATGTCTCTCAAGGCATGATTGGTAGGTTCCTGGCCTACACCCAGCACGGCAATTACATAGTAACCACGACCGGTAGTAGACAATACAGAAACAGGATCGCCACCTTCCAGCGGCTTGTACAGCGACTCTGAGTTGAAGTTACCGATTACCTGGATATCGTCTTTGCTTTCGCGCATAATCAGGTCGATGTTGGTTGTCTTGTCTTTTTCAATGCTGAAGAATGACAATTCGGCCAATACAGAACCGCTGGCAAGACGAGTTCCTGAAACCATTACATAGTTGCCTTCATCCATGGTTACGCCTTTGCGGAACATATTGTTCCAAGTAGCACCGCCACCCATGTCAACATCACTTTCATCGTAGCTCAACAACTTGATGCGAGCATCTTCAATCTTGGAGATTGTGAAGTGAGAGTAATATTTCGGGTCAGACAGTGACTTGATTGGTGTATAAGCCAACACCAGTTTACCGGTAGGAGCTGTAACCTGTTCGGTAGCTTCGAAGTCGATATCTGAAGCATTACCGTCTTTCATCAACTGTACTTTGCCGGTTACTTCGTCAATACGGGCAGGGATACCCAATGCGCGTGCCATAGAAACAAAGAAGATGTTACGAGAGTGAACATCGGCTACACGGGTATTCCATACACTTGCAGGGAAAATAGGTGCAGACTGCAAGTTACAGTTCGGGTCAATTGTAATGTTAGCTTTCACCCATTCTACCATCTTATACGGATCATTGCGGTAAGCCTCTGCATCTTCCTTAGAAACAGCCTGCTGGAAGAATGCCTTATACGGTGTAATCATTTCGTTGGCAACACGAGGATTGCGTACATACTGACTGAAGTCTTTCTTGTTAGCCTCTGTCAGAATAGAGTTGTTGAAATGGTCTGTCAAAACATCCAGAGAAACATCGCGCAAGTCTTTTGCAGAAATGCGTTCCAGCAAATCAACGGCACCAGCTTTAGCTTCGTCAGAAGTGCATGCGGCTGTCAGGTAAGAAGTCAGTGTAGCATGGTTACCTCTAGAAGCAATCAGCAACTTAGCAACCTGTTTTGCATCCAATCCCAGTTTCTTGGCAAATTCCTGTCCCTGTGCTTCGGTAACGAAAGTGGCTACGTAAGCATTGCGGATAGAATCTTCCTGTGCCATGCGACGGTTGTTTTCTTCACGCTGAGCCGGAGTTACTTCTGGCAGATTTACATTTTCGGGAGGAGGAACAATGTCAAACTCTACAGCATATTTTTCACCTGCAACTTTATCCAATGCAATAGTAACATTGGTGTCTTTGCCAAATGAAACTTTTCCGTAACCGAATTTTCCATCTTTTGATGCCCAAACCAACATATCACCCTTACCGGCAGAAAGGAATGTTTTTCCCTGTGCGTCGGTACGCTTGTCGGCTACGGTATAGAATTCTGCATAGTTGTAAACTTTAAATTCTACACGTGCATCTGCTACAGGCTGGTTGTTGGCATCAACTACAGTAACTTCTGCCTTAGCCGAAGTGGTATAGTTGTCGATTACGTTGATTTCGGTAAAGCGCGGTGTTTCCACCATTTTTTCTTCAGGACCGTTGTAACGGCCAAATACCTTAGTGTGCATCAGCATGCCACGGCTGGCAGGAGCATTGAACCATCCCAAGTTCAGAACAGGTTCCGGCTCGCAAGCACCCAGGAAGTACCATTTACCGTCTACCCAAGCTTCCACCCATGCATGGTTGTCATCGGTGTGAGCCCAACGCGGAGTATAAACCTGACGGGCAGGAATACCTACCGAACGCAATGCGGCTACAGTGAAAGTAGACTCTTCACCACAGCGTCCGTATGCTGTTTTTACAGAAGCCAACGGTGAGCTGGTTCTGGCATCCGAAGGAGTATAAACTACTTTTTCGTGGCACCAGTGGTTTACTTCGAGCACTGCATCGTGCAGTGAAAGGCCTTTCACACGGTCTTTCAGCTCTTCATAAAATACCTTACGGCTTTCATCTAGGTTTTCATTGTTCACACGGATCGGAAGTACGAAATGACGGAACTCACGTTCAGGAATGATTTTTCCCCAAGGCATTTCTTCCTGTGCCTTGAACGAGTAATTTACGTTTTCCAGAAAATACTCTCCACTGTAGTTGGCAATATCGCTCAACGGCATATACGCATAGAGGAAAGTCATAGCTTCACGCTGCTTTTCGGTCAACTGCTGATCGAAAATAGAGAAAAGATTGCCTTGCGTCAAGGCAGCCTTTCTCGCATCAAAATCACTTTGTACCTGAGCACTGTCTCTTATACACATCTGACGCTGCCGACGATAAGGC
>USQO01000116.1 GCA_900556845.1 uncultured Bacteroides sp.
CTTATCGTCGGCAGCGTCAGATGTGTATAAGAGACAGCAATAATAAAGTATATACTGAAATGAAAAAAGGCATTCATCCAGAAAACTACCGTCCGGTAGTATTTAAAGACATGTCAAACGGTGACATGTTCTTGTCTCGTTCAACTTGTGCAACAAAAGACACAATCGAGTTTGAAGGCGAAACTTATCCACTTGTGAAATTGGAAATTTCAAGCACTTCTCACCCATTCTACACAGGTAAATCTAAACTGGTAGATACTGCAGGACGTGTTGATAAGTTCATGAGCCGTTACGGTAACCGTATGAAAAAGTAATTTTTCCTCAATAAAAAAGAAAATGTCCGGTGATAACATTATCGCCGGACATTTTCTTTTTTATTGGAATTTTCCTTCTTTCCAAACTCTTTTGACTGGCTCTTTGCGAAGCATTGGCCTCAACTTCTCGGCTGCATCCTTGTCCAGATAGTCAGGAGTAGTATACGTGAAGCTCAACGTATCAGAATCCGCATCCAAAGCAGCTTTCATCAAAAACAAGTCAGCTTTTTCTCGCACACGTTTCTCTTCCTCTGTTTCTGCCGATTGTGACTTCAAATAAAACTCATCCTGCAAAGGCAAAGTCAAAAAATGCGATGCAGGCAATTCTTTCCACTCTGTAGAATAGAAATGAACCTGACTGTCAGTCGCAGGCCCGTTATAACTATTCACCACACATATCACATCTGTAGAATCATTGAGTGGAAGCAATTTCATTTCATAAGAGCTCACAGAAGAAAGTTTTACTTGTAGATAGTTACCAGTAAGCTTTAGCATTTCCGACTCCTTTCCCAAACGGTTCTTGACTTCAGCCTTCATGTTGCTAGCCAGGAAATCGCAAAAATCTTCACGATTCACTTTAGTCAGAAGCGGCGAAAGTGTATCAGGCATTTCCACATAATAAGCCTTCAAGTCCTGTGCTTGCAGGCTGGTAGCCAGAAAAAGCATCAAAATCGATAATAACTTCATTCGCATTGTAATTCAATTTTTATAGCAGCCACAAAGGTAAAAAAAGTTTTTACTTTTCACCCTTTCCGCTTTAAAAAGTCAGTCGGACTTTCTCCAAAATAGTCCTTATAACATTTTGTAAAATAAGAAGGAGAAGAGAATCCCACTTCATAAGAGACTTCGGCTATTGTTTTTTCGGTCGAAGCCAATAAAGCTGAAGCCTTTTTCAGACGGGCAGTCCGAAGCAATTCATTCGGCGAATATCCTGTCAAAGCTTTCGTTTTACGGTACAACTGGACACGCCCCAGCCCTATCTTTTCTCCTAAATCCTCCACACTCAAATCTGGTTCCGAAAGATGTTCATCAATAAGCTGGCGCAATTTTTCGATAAAGCCCTTATCTACATCCGTCAGCGTTTCTTTCTGAATCACAGTCTTATCTGCAAAGAAATTTTTCAGACGATTGTGATTTTCAATCAGATTATTCAGGCGCGCCTTTAGCAAGCGTGCACTGAAAGGCTTGGATATATACGAATCCGCCCCACATTCATACCCCTTAATTTTCTGCTCATCCATAGCATAAGCAGTCAGCATCATCACCGGAATATGCGAAGTCTGGATTTCCGATTTCAACCGCTTGCAGCACTCCATACCATCCATCACCGGCATCATCACATCGCATATCACCACATCGGGTATATACTTCATGGCCAGCTTCACACCTTCTTGTC
Organism: uncultured Bacteroides sp.; assembly: GCA_900556845.1. Lineage (GTDB taxonomy): Bacteria > Bacteroidota > Bacteroidia > Bacteroidales > Bacteroidaceae > Phocaeicola. Next base: position 1,711 of record USQO01000116.1, read on the forward strand.
CGTTTGCTGCTTCAAGCACCGTATACTCTTCCTGTAAAAGCACTTTCACATAATCCCGAACATCCTGATTATCATCAATAATCAAAACCGTTGTTTTCTGCTGCAAGGCCACATCAGTTTCAGGCAAGGCTACCGTTTCCTGATCGGCAGCAAGTACAGCTCCCTCCTTCAGATTCTGCAAGACATTATTTTTAACTGACGATTCGGAAATCTCACCAACCTGACAAACAGGCAACAAGACTGTAAACGAAGTTCCTTTCTTCTCACCACTCTCTACCGAAATGGAGCCATGATGCATCTCTACAAAAGCCTTCACCAGCGCCAAACCAATGCCAGAACCTGCATGATGTACATCTATCTGATAAAAACTTTCAAAAATATGCTGTACATGCTCTGCAGGCATTCCTACCCCCGTATCAGCAATACGGATACAAAAGCTATCTGCTTCATGCTCACATACCCGTGAGACGTTTACAGAAACGACACCGTTTTCAGGGGTAAACTTAAAGGCATTCGATAACAGGTTATACGTTATTCGTTCCAGCTTTTCAGCATCTGCTACTATCGTATAATCTTTTCCTTCCTCCGCTGATACCGTAAAATGAATATGCTTGCGGAAAGCCAGCGTCCGAAAAGCCTCTGTCCATTCTTGCATTCCCTCTGCAAGATCAAAACGAGTCAATTGCATTAAAAGTTTTCCGTCTTCAAACTTTCTGAAGTCCAATATTTGATTGATTAAGCGCAATAAAACAGCTACATTCTTATGAATGATGTTCAACAGAAACCGTTCATGGTCATTCAGTGACTTACTGGTCATCAGTTGGTCTACAGGGTCTGCAATAAGCGTAAGCGGAGTCCGGAAATCATGAGAAATATTTGTAAAAAAAGAAAGCTTGGCATGGGTAGCCTCTTCCAGTTTTCGGGACAAGTCAATCAACTGATCTCTTTGCTCCTCCAACTGGGATTTTTGTCGGGAAAGTTCAGCATTCAAACGATTCTTGGTCCAAAAAGCCCGAACCACAAACAACAGTAAAACAGCTACCAACACTAAGATGATAACACAAGCAAACAAAAACATTCGCTGAGCAGAATAACGCATCAGGTAAGTATCCAACTGTCCGTTCAGCACCTCAATTTTATTATCCAAGGTACGTATATGAGCCGTCTGCATCTCCATAATACGTGCATTCGAATGATTCACCAAAGCAGACTGCATCAGGTTTTCACGTTGAAAAGGCCGTCCCTGCAGGATAGCCATTGCCACCTGCATTACCTTGTCACCTCCTGTAGGATAAATAAATGTCGCATCCAATACCCCGTTGGCAACCAACTCCACACCTAAATTATCACCCGAAAGTGCATCTACACCAATAAAAAGAATCTCCTGATTCCGGCTTTGCCGGAGAGCAGCCTCATATGCACCGGCAGCCATACGGTCATTATGAGCAAAAAGCAAATCAATTTCAGGTTGACAGTGCAATATGGAGTCAAATGCCTCACGAGCCGAGTCCTTAAACCATCCGGCATCAACTGTAGACACAATCTTTATGTCCGGACATTTATGAAGCACATCCAAAAATCCACGATGACGCTCAACAGCAGGTGTAGAACCTCGCAGGCCAGCCAACTCTACAATTTTCCCTTTCCCCTGCAAACGACTGGTGATATAAGTACCTATCTGCTTCCCCATTTCATAGTTGTCTGCTCCTACATAAGCCGTATATTTTTCAGATTTTATCTTACGGTCGACCAATACAACCGGTATCCCCGACTGATAAGCTTTTTCTATCACCGGTGTAATGGCTTCAGCTTCATTGGGAGCAACCACCAACAAATCTACTTTTTGCCGGATAAAAGCTTCAATATCTTTGATTTGTGCACGACTATCGTCCTTAACCGTCTTTATCTTTACCTGAGTTCCCGGGTAAAATAAAGCTTCACGCAGCAATTCACGATTCATTTGTGAACGCCACTCATCATCACTGCACTGGGAAACTCCTATTACAAAGCCATCCTTTTTTGAAGAACATCCTACACATAATATTACCAGCAAAAACAAAAGACAATTTAAGGCAACAAACTTCATAATAAAAAGAAAAATTAGACATACTCATTATACAATACTTCGGTAAATTTTTACCGATAAATTAAAATTAAAC
>USQO01000117.1 GCA_900556845.1 uncultured Bacteroides sp.
TCGGTTCACCCTTTTCCGCCGACTTCCAGCTTTACTCCGAAAGTCCTTTCAGGCTTTCCAGAAGATCCAGATCCTCCTGCTGCACTTTGATGTTCGCCATCATCGGTTCCTCACCCGGACGCTGCAGGGAAATTTCGATTATCGTTCCCGGCTCGATCGGTCTGGAAAGGGCCGCTTTACAAAAAGCGCTGAATTTGGGATGATTTTTTGTAAACGCTGCCTTTGCACTCATTAGTTTTAAAATTGCGGAAGGGTTCATTTGTTTCTCCTTTTCGACTTGTTCTTTTTCCTGATATTCATTATAATGTAGCAGGACATTGCTGTCTACACAGCTTTCCCAAAATCACGGAGGATTCTGATGAAAAAAACAAATTACCATACACACACGAAACGCTGTATGCACGCCAATGGTACAGACGCAGATTATGTAAAAGCCGCCCTGGATGCAGGCCTTGACGTCCTCGGCTTCAGCGACCACGGTCCGTTTCCGGACAACCGCTTCGACTTCCGCATGCCCTATGCAGACCTCGACGAATATCTGACATGTATCGATGCACTGCGCCCGACCGTTTCTTTCCCGATCCTGAAAGGACTGGAAATTGAATACTGTGAACTGCTCCCCGTCAAGTAGACAATTGAAAAAATATAAATTTTTCCTGCCAGCAGAAATTTATCTGCTGGCAGTTTTTATGCAGCTTGCAAGTAAATTTCATGTTTTTCCATTGGTGTTAAAATTCCAAGATTCCTTTGCAAACGTTTGTTGTTGTAGTAATCTATATAATCTTCGATCATTTTTACGAGAGTACTTCTATCAGTGAATCGTTTTCCATAGTATCGCTCTCTCTTCAGAATTCCCCAAAACCCTTCCATTGGTCCATTGTCGATACATTTAGCAACTCGCGACATGCTTTGTATTATTCCAGCATTTACAAGTTTTGTATGAAATGTCCTGTTCGTATATTGGAATCCCCTGTCACTGTGAAACAGTGGCTGCACACCAGGATTTCTAAGTAAAGCATTGTCTACCGTATCAAACACCAAAGCATTGTTGTTCTTATCACGAATAACATACGAAACAATCCGTCTATCATATAGATCCAGTATTGCACTTAGATAAACTTTATGCTTTTCCACCCCAATATAATAATGGAATTCTGTCACATCAGTGAGCCATTTTTCATTTGGTGCTTTGGCAGTGAACTCCCGATTAAGTATATTTTCAGCTATATACTGAGGGCTTGCAGCCTGTCTTGTGCATCCGTTGTTAGAATACTTGATAGTTGATTTTATATTAAGTTTACGGCAAATGCGTAGCACACGTTTATCGTTTACATCAATACCATGATATCGTTCCAAATCATCTCTGATTCTTCGATAGCCTTTATCCGGTGAGTCTGTATGAATCTTCTCTATCTCGTCAGCAATAAACCTATTCTTTTGCTCACTTTTAGGAATTTCTCTGTGTAGCCATTTATAATAAGCTGCTCTAGAAATATTACCAAGTTTACAAAGTGCAACAACTGAATAATTATGATCTTCATGTTCTTCTTTGATTGCCTGATATATATGTTCATGACGGACTAGGCTTAGCCCCGCCTCCTCTCTATTTCTTCGAGTTTTTTTAAAAAAGATGCCTCCATTTCGGCACGTTCTTTCTCTGCTTTTAAAATTTTAACTTCAGCACGCAGCTTTTCTAATTCACTCATCTCATCGGGACGTTTTCGTTTGCCACGGTTATCTCTTAAAGCTTCCACTCCACCAGCTTCATATTTGACTATATAATTGCGAGCCTGTTGATAGGACACCTGATATTGTTCTGCTGTTTGGGCATAATTACGATCATGTGCGATACAATACTGTACTATTTCAACTCGTTCTTCAAAAGTGGTTTTTCTTCCTTTGGTCATGACAATGCTTTCTCCTGTTCCAGAAGATTTTAATTCTTCATGATCATTATACTTCTTTATCCAAGTTTGCAACTTACCTTTTGAACGGATCCCGTATTTTTTGCAAATATCATCTTGAGAACTACAGCCTGCTAAATAATCTAAGACTGCTTGTTGTTTCAATTCTTTGGAATATTTTTTATTCCCTTTCAATGTGAATGCATTTGCTCCCATAGATTCATAGTTTCGAATCCATTGTTGGACAGATGCGAAACTTACATCAAACATATCGGCAATTCGCCGTTGGCTTTCTTTTCCATCCAGATATAGATTTACAGCATATATCTTATCCTCAACAGATACTTTTCTTTTAGACATAAAATATGCTCCCTCCTAAGTGACAAGTTTTTATTATTTCACTTGTCTACCTAGAAGGGAGCATATCAGTTAGTGCGACAGCCCCGTTCTCAAACGCCTGATGAAAAATGAACAGGCTCTATCCTTTTATTCTTTTTGCATTCCGTGTATGTTATTCGACGAGTGAAATACTGATACAGGCAACGCTGCGGGGTGGAAGCTTTGCCTTGATAATATCATCCTTGACATGAATCATCAGGGGATTTTCCGTAAACGGGGTACCAGGCAACAGATTTTCGGCCTGAAGTACCTTGCTTTCCAGAATTGTTCCGCATTTATTCAGAGAGTAAGTAGTTTCCTCCTGCCAGTTCAGGTTGAGCATCGTCAGGGTCAGCACATGATGATCATCGATGGTGGCAACGACTTCAAAGTCTTCTACACCATCTACCGTACACAGCTTTCCGCCGGCATGCCGGGAGAGCAGCGCAAAGGCCTGACCGGTTGCCGTCAGCTCGGTATGATCCGGATGCACCTGCATGGCGCCTTCGTTAACCGGCTCAAAGTAGCAGGCCATGGGCATGCGCTGTTTTTCGCTTTCATGTATGAACATGTGCAGCATCTGCGCAGTGAAGATGCCCTCCATGGAGGAAGGATTGCGGCACCATGTTTTCCACAGATTCCATTCATCGTAGGAGATGAATGTCTTTTCCGGGAGCATGTCATGCATCCTGCGCAGGATTCCTAGATTGTGGATGGGCATGCGGATCATTTCGTTATAGCAGCGCTCCATGCCCTCCGGAGAGGTGAAGTCCCAATGGATTGAATTGTACGTATGCAGAGAAACGTATGGCGCAATGGGAGCCAGCTTCTTGACGGAAACATCTACCCACTCCTGATTCGGATAGGGGCCGGAAGAAACAAATTTCAGATCCGGCGTAACCTTCAGCATGGCACGCGCATGCGTTTCCACCAGCGATGCGTATCCATCCGGCGTATTTGCATTTGCGCCCTCCATGTGGCCATAACCCATTTCGTTGCCCAGCGACCACCATTTGACATTGTAGGGCTCCTGATGACCGCGCTGGGCACGCAGCCTGCCGTATTTGCTCTCGGCAGGGCCGTTGCAGTATTCCACCCAGGCGGCGCATACTTCGGGGGAATCCCAGGCGGCATTGATGGTGAGGAAGGGCTCCGCGCCGATCTCACGGCACAGTGCAATAAAATCGTCGGTGTCTATTTCATGCATGTCATAGCCGTGTGTAAAGGGCTGCGTTTCATTTTCCATGTGGCTCTCCATGGGAGCGCGCCTGTCGGGATGCAGGAACATATCCTGCCAGCGATATTCGCCGGCAAAGTTGCCACCCGGCCAGCGCAGCAGACGCACGCCGATTTCCTTGAGCTTTTCCACGGTGTCCCTGCGCATGGTATGGAAATGATTGTCCGGCATCATGGAAACTGCGCCGATGAGCAGTTGTGCCTGCTCCGTGTAGGTAATGCTTATCACGGCATGCGCATCGTCGACGCCGGGGGTCAGAATCGTCTCAAAGCGCTGCCATTCATCCACCTCTTCCTGTGCATCCTCC
>USQO01000118.1 GCA_900556845.1 uncultured Bacteroides sp.
CATCAATTTTTTGCTTATATTTGTTTATTATTAATTATAAAATAAAGTTTGAAAAATGAATAAACTAATTCTTACAATTTTTTTAGCGGTGGGTATTCCGTTTGCTTCGATGGCAGAGGATAAGAATGATCCTAAATATTTGGCTGGAGCAGTAGAAATGGTTGAAGGTAAAATTGTCTTTTCTCAAGAGTTTGATGTTCCGGCTATGTCGAAAGATGATGTATATGTAGAGATGCTTAATTGGGCAAAATCTCAGTTTACGCCACAGGGTGAGTTTAATAGCAGGATTGTATATCAAGATAAAGAAGAAGGCAAAATAGCTGCTGTTGGTGAACAGTTTTTGGTATTTACTTCGAATGCATTGTCTTTGGATAGGACTGAAGTCTCTTATCAATGCATAATTTCATGTCAGGATGAAAAATGTAAAATGGATATTATGCGTATTCGTTATGAATATGGATCGGGAGATGATATGCAAAGATATTTGGCAGAAGAATGGATTACAGATAAAATGGCTTTGAGTAAAGCAAAAACAAAATTGGCTCCTATTTGTGGTAAATTTCGTAGGAAGACCATTGATATGAAAGATGAATTATTTGCTTCTGCAGCCATTTATTTGGATAAGCAGCTGGTTAAAACTGTAAAGTCTAATGCAAGTAAACCCATAGAACAGGTTGCTATTGCTGCGGATTCTAAGAAAGAAATCTCCTATGAAGAGCTTTCTTCTATTTTGTCTAAGTCTTTGCATGACGGACGTATGACAATTATTGCAGGAAATAATGAGGAGGTTGAAATTACTGCGGAAAATTGGGGAGGATTGGGCAATTTATTCTCCAAAAATGTCGCATACATTCTGATGGATAATTCTCGCTTCGCTGCTACTGCGTTGCTTCAGCATTCGGATTCTTTTAAAATTGCCTTTTATGCGAAAGGAATGAATGAGCCTAAGGTTGAGCTGGAATGTAAGAAAAGCTCTTCTCAGGAAATGTCTGCTTCTGATGTGGCTACTTTGACTAAAGCGGATGTAGCTTCGGATAAAACTTATACAATGTATATTGGTGAAATAATCAAGTGGACCGTTCGTTGAAAAAGTTAGTACTTTTATAATTTATATCTGCCGGAGTCTTTCGTTATATTGAAAGGCTCCGACGTTTTTTATGGATAGAACTTTTAGATAAAAAAAAGTTGCCCCATCCTGAGGATGAGACAACTTATATTATTTGAAAAATACTCTGCTTGGATTTTATTCAGAGATTAGCATAATTTTCTAGAACCGTCTCCGATAACAACGTCGTATACCTTAGGACTTCTGCCGAATTTTTCTTTAAAGCGTTCTTTTGCTGTTGTTATGAATGTTTCGTACAATTCGTTTTTAACCAGGTTGATGGTACATCCACCGAATCCGCCACCCATAACACGTGAACCAGTTACGCCACAGTCAAATGCGATATCGTTCAAAAAATCCAGTTCTTCGCAACTTACTTCATATAGTTTGCTCATGCCATGATGAGTTTCAAACATTTTCTGACCTACAGTTTCGTAATCGCCTTTTTCTAATGCAGCGCATACATCCAATACTCGTTGGATTTCTTCGATAACATATTCAGCACGCATGAAGTCTTCTGCAGATACATCGTTCTTGACTTCATTAAGCATGTCCATGTTACAGTCGCGGAGGAATTCAACTTCCGGATGATTTTTTTTAATGGCTGCAACCACATTTTCGCAGCTCTGACGGCGTTTGTTATAGGCTGAAGAAGCCAGTTCATGTTTTACTACAGAATCAACCAATACCAAGCGGTAACCTATTGGATTGAATGGGAAATACTGGTATTCCAGTGAGCGGCAGTCCAAGCGGATAAGATGGCCTTCTTTACCAAATACAGATGCAAACTGGTCCATGATACCACATTTTACTCCGCAATAATTATGTTCTGTAGCTTGACCCACTTTGGCCAATTCGAATTTGTCTACCTTATTTTCTCCGAAAAGGTCGTTTAAAGCGAATGCATAAGTTGATTCCAATGCAGCTGACGAAGACATACCTGCACCCAGAGGTACATCACCGGCAAATGCTGTATTAAATCCTTTTACATCTACGCCTCTTTTAATCATTTCACGGCAAACACCAAAAATATATCTTGCCCAGCTTGCTTTTGGTGCATCTTCTTCGTTCAGTCCGAATTCTACATAATCTTTTAAGTCAATAGAATATGCACAAACTTTATCTTTTCCGTTAGGTTTGATTTCTGCAATCATGCCTTTGTCTACTGCACCGGGGAATACAAATCCGCCATTATAGTCAGTGTGTTCACCTATAAGATTGATACGTCCGGGAGAAGCATATACAGATCCGGTTGTTCCGTCAAAATGTTTGATGAAGCGGCTTCTTACAAATTCTATATCCATGATAGTAAGTATTTAAAGTTAATATATAAATTCCGGCTTGTATTATTTTGTACAAACCGGAATAGGATAGTTGCAATTATTCAACAGGAATATCTTTATTGACATTCTTGCTACCAATCAAAGCATAGTAGAGAAGGAATGCCAATGCGATAACGATAACCCAGTAACTTGACATATAGCCTAAGTTGTCTGCTACCAGATTCTGAATCAATGGGAGGATACCACCACCGCAAACCATTACCATGAAGATACCAGTTGCAGCTTCTGTATATTTTCCAAGACCTTCAACAGCCAAGTTGAAGATACCTCCCCACATGATTGAAGTACAAAGACCTACCAATACAAGTAACATTGCGTTGATTGGTACTTCTGCCATTCCAAATGACAAGTCAGCTTTAAATACCGGCATGTTGATGAGAATGCTTGTCGGAAGAAGAATAGCAGCCAAAACAAGTACGAGGCCTAAACCAGAAGCGAAAGTAAGCATGGCTTTGCTTGAATATTTAGCACCGATAGAAGCACCGACAAAACGTCCGATAAGCATCAGGAACCAATAAGTACCTGTAACCAATCCGGCTTCAGCTGCTGAACCGGCAAATCCGTTCGGATCAACTAAGAAAAGGTTCATTGTGCCAGGAACACCAACTTCGATACCAACGTAAACGAAGATAGCAATTGTTCCTAATACGAAATGGCGGAATGACCATGGGCTGTGTTCGTATTTGATGGTGTGGTTAGTAGTCTGTACGTGAGGTTCAGGAATGTGTACAAATGATAATACGATACCAACAACAGCGAAAATTCCCATTGCAATGAACAATACAGGGTTTACGTCTGTAATGGCTGTATCTTTTGTTACTTCACCTACAAGGATACCTACTAATACAGGTACTAAAGTAGCCATCAATGAGTTAAATGTACCACCAATCTGTACTAGCTGGTTACCTTTTTTACCACCGCCACCGATTGTATTCAGCATCGGGTTTACTACGGTATTCAGCATACACATTGAGAAACCAGAAATAAAGGCACCAGTCAGATAAACACCAAAGCTACCGGCTACACCTGAAAGGTATTGTACCAATACACCTGTAAAACCGACTGCAATAGCAACTAATGCTGTTTTTTTATAACCAATTTTTTTTAGCATTAAACCTGCAGGGATACCCATGAATGCATAGGCAGCAAAGTTTGCGAAGTTACCTAGCATGCCCATAAAGTTAGAAGCTTGGAATTGTCCTTTTACTACAATTCCCATTGGGGCAGCCAGATTTGTTACGAATGATACCATACCGAAAAGCAGGATCATCATCAGAATAGGTAGAGCATTGCTCTTTTTACTTTGTTCGTTCATTTTAATAAGGTATTAATCTGTCTCTTATACACATCTCCGAGCCCACGAGACCGGAGCCTAT
>USQO01000119.1 GCA_900556845.1 uncultured Bacteroides sp.
AGACAAAATCTTCTAAAGCTACTTGTAACTATAAAATTCATTTAGGAGGTTCACCGGTTTCACCTTTAGTTGAATGAGTATAAATCAGATGTTTATGGTGAAAGAGGTACATAAAATAATAAAGAATCATCCTTCACCTCCTTCACAAAATAAAAGTAAGCGTCTTTTAGTTTTGCACTCGAAAGAGAGACTTCTTATAAGCTTTAAGATTGTTAACGAAGAACTAGTAAGCCCCCAAGTTTAGATAGCTTTTTATCGATATAGCTCCTTAGCAGATATTAACAAGATTGTTTCTCTTTCTTTCAAATAACCAGACTAAAAGACGCTTATATCGTATAGATTAAGGGTCTATACACCCTATTTGTTGGGCATATAGATCCAATGTATTGGTCATATAGATCTAACACGTTGGATATATATATCGTGCGTCTTGGGTATATATAGCCAACAACTCAAGTATTAATAGCCTAAATACAAAGTATTAATAGTCGATAGCTCAAATGTTAATACTTGATGGAGCGTTTGCTATGAGCTTATGTAAGCGTCTCCGCGATTCTATCTTGTCGCCCTTTTTTCATTCTTATATTTTTGCTATGTATAAAAATGAAGCATTATGGATTTAGCAGAAAATCGATTTGGAAAAACTTGGAAACATTTCCTTGAAGTATTGAAAGTAGACTACAATTGTTCTTTAGCCGATGTTTGCCGCGATCAGCATACCACTTTTGGTGGTATGAGTTCCTGGATGTCCAGACGGGGCTATAGCGTTAAACAAGCCAAGGCAGATGTGGTCCGTGATTATTATGGCGGCGTTGAACCCTCCCAACCGACAACTTCCTCTCCTTCATTCACTCAAATAGCACCCGCCATGTTGTCGGAAGAAGAGTTTAGTCTTGCCGGGATCACAATCACCTTTAACAGTGGAACCACCATTTCGGTCAAACGGGCCACACCCGGTGGTGTTATTAAAATGTTGCGCGATTACGAAAGAAAGGAGGGAGATCCATGTATTCTCTAACATCAGCCAATCGATACTATCTGTACCAGGGCTTTGTTCGTATGAACCTTGGCATTGACGGTTTATTCAAAATTATACGATCGGAAATGAAGGACTTGTCTCCCGTTTCCGGAGATATCTTTTTATTCTTTGGTAAAAACCGACAAAGTGTAAAAATACTGCGTTGGGATGGCGATGGCTTTCTTCTGTACTACAAGCGCCTCGAAGGTGGAAGTTTTGAGTTACCGACATTTAACCCCAATACAGGTAATTACGAGATTTCTTATCAGGTTTTGTCTTTTATCTTAAATGGAGTGTCATTAAAGTCTGTACGGTTGAGAAAACGTTTTAGGATCTAATTCAACATTCTGATTATTAGACATTTGCAATAAAGATATCATCCGGTTTATTTGGCTAATTCGTTGATTTTTTATATCTTTATGCCATGAAAAAGGATGAGATCATAGAGTTATTGAAGGAACAAATCAAGGGATTACGAGATGACAACAACAGACTCTTGGACCAAATAGATGCTTTGATAAAGGAGGTTTCTTCCCTTAAAGAGGCACTCCTTCAAAAAGGCGAATCTCTTAGCAAGCAACAGCGCCTTACTAAGGGACTCGCCAAACTTGTATCCAACACATCCGAACAGCAACAGGCTCCCCAATCTGCCATATCCGAAGAAGAGCGGCAGAAGATAGAAGCGGAAAAAGCAGATAAGCGTAAAGCAAGAAAGAACAATGGGGCCAAACGTGACATGCATTATGAGATGGAGGAAGAAGAACATGTCGTTTATCCCGATGATCCCGATTTTGACATCAATAAGGCCCGGTTGTTTACCACTGTTCCCAGAATATGCGTCCGCTATGAATGTGTACCCATGCGCTTCATCAAGCATGTCTACAAGATACACACCTATACGCAAGAAGGTCGCCTGTTTGAGGGAAAAACACCGGCTTCGGCCTTCTTGAATTCCAGCTATGACGGTTCATTTATTGCCGGATTGATGGAATTACGTTATATACAATCGCTACCTGTTGAAAGAATCATCAACTACTTCGAGAGTCATGGCTTTACGCTGAAGAAACCTACGGCTCATAAGTTGATAGAGAAAGCCTCAAACCTCTTCGAAAATCTTTATAAGTGCATCCGGCAGACAGCTTTGAGTGATCCTTATAAGGCAGCCGATGAAACCTATTACAAAATACTCGTCCCGGAAAAGAACAGCAAGGGAAAAGGAGTCAGGAAGGGATACCTTTGGGTGGTTGTCGGCATAAACACCAGGATGATATACTTGCTCTATGATGACGGCTCCCGGTCTGAAAGAGTTATTCTTAACGAATTAGGCAGTTGCAAAGGTATCATACAAAGCGATGGTTACTCACCTTACCGGAAGCTCGAAAGCGATGCTTATCCCAATATCACACGCATCCCGTGCTTGCAACATATAAAACGGAAATTTATAGATTGCGGTGAGAAGGACCCGGATGCAAAAAGAATCGTGGAGCTGATAAACGCACTTTATCAAAACGAGCATAAGCATAAAGTTGGGGTTGAGGGATGGACGGTAGAACAGAATCTTATGCATCGAAAAAAGTATGCGCCGGACATACTCGGAGAAATAAAAGATGTGTTTGATGAAATAGAAGAACGGGGGGATTTATTACCTAAGAGCGAACTGCAGGAAGCCATTACCTATCTTCGCAATGAGTGGAATGCAGTGGTGGACATCTTTAATTATGGTGACACTTATCTGGACAACAATATGGTTGAACGGATGAACCGGTACATATCCTTATCAAGAAAAAACTCATTGTTCTTCGGCAGCCATAAGGGGGCCGAACGAGGCGCCATACTCTATACGATAGCACTCACTTGTAGGATGCATAAAGTGAATTTATTTGAGTATCTCACGGATGTGATAAACAGAACAGCCGAATGGCAACCGAACACACCAATTGAAAAATACAGGGAACTGCTTCCTGACAGATGGGAAAAGGCTAATGACTAAAAAGGGATCATTAGCCTTTTTATTTTAATACACTATATAGAATCGCGGAGACGCTTACCGGAATACAATATCTTCTACTCCCTTACCGGGCCCTGTGTTATACTTCTGATTAAACATCACACGAAGATGAAACAACTGTCCTTCCTCTATATTTTCTACCCTGATATCTTCAAAGGTAATATTACGAGCCAAATTATGGTCGCCCACATTGATAGCCATGCATCCCTGATAATCGGGATCGTCTTCATCGTGTCCCAGTATATCTATGTTCTTGAATATCATATCTTCCAGCACTTCATCTCCAGTTTCCGTATTCCCGTGTGTACCTATATTGATAGGATGTGCGATGTCCGCCCAAAGAATGGAGTTCTGTACGCATACGTTCCGGCAATCGCCATAATATTTCCCACGATGGGCATAGAAAGCAAGGCAGTCATCCGATGTACGGAGAAAAACATCATCAATCATAATATCAGAACAAGACATGAAATCCAGACCGTCAGTCCAACCTTGATAGCTGAATGATTTTAGATTTCTGATTGTGATTC
>USQO01000120.1 GCA_900556845.1 uncultured Bacteroides sp.
AGTATTGCTTACTTTCTGCATGAACGGGTGTAGTCGGTAAAGCAGTAACGACAGTCGCAAGAGCTAAAAAGCCCGTACACAATCGTTTCCATGTCTTTTTCATAGTTTAATGCTCCTTTCATTTTTGGTAATAAAATAGCCGTCCAATAAGAACGGCTGGAAATAGAAAAGGAACGTCATTTTAGGCGTTCCATAGTCTATGAAATATTCAATTTTTTATACTGATGTGTTACTCATCAAAATCTCAAATCAAGGTTATTTGACACCAATTTTGACACCAAATTTTTGTATATTGACGATTTTTGATGAAATGTGATAAATTCATAAAACCCGTGAAAAGCCTGTAAATAGGCACTTTACGGCACTCTATGAACTAAGACAAAAGCTACGCTGTAATAACAAGAGGCGAGTGCTAATTTTTTGAGTTTTTTTTTGCACACCTTGATTTTGCTTGGTATGCAGCCATCTTTTCTTTCCAACTGCCAAAGATGGGATTTTACTATAACCGGATTTTTTATTTCGCGCACTCCATAATAACCGCTTCACATCTGCCATATCCAAGCTGTGAACTGTTCAGACACAACGTGTAATTGCTGGCCTTTCCCCACTTCTGCCCGGTATAAAAGTTATAATTTGTCATACGCCTTTTATCTGTATCCTCTATCAGCTTTGCTGCTTCCTGGTCACTGACATTATATAACCGGCTGATACGCTGTATGCATCATCCAGAAGCATTCCCTTGGTCTCAAGCAATTACCTGCAGTGTCTCTCCCGCTCCCTTTTTTAAACATATAATGATTTATAAAGCGTTACTTTTTTTCTCTGCACGGTCAAGATAAATATAAAATCCAACATTTAGCACGATTCCCACCATTGTCGATACTGGTGCCGCAAGACCGATCTTCGTCAGGCTTGCATTCGGCTGGATACTCATCACATAGGCAAATGGAAGACGTACCAGCAATGTCTGGATTAATCCCTGTGTCATTACCCATACCGTCTTGTTATTACCATTGAAATATCCGACCATACTGAACAGAATTGCTGTCACGATTGTTTCCAGTGCGAATCCTTTCAGATATGCATACCCTTTCTGGATAACGGCTACATCCGTTGTGAAGAACCCTGCCAGTATATCGCCTTCAAACATCACCAATAAAAATACTATACATCCCACAACCAGGCCAACACCGATTCCGGTAAACATGGATTTCTTCGCACGCTTTGCCTTGCCTGCTCCGATGTTCTGAGATACAAAGGATGCCATCGACTGCATCAGCGCACTTGGAACCAGCATCGCAAAGTTGACAATCTTACATGCAACACCGTAACCCGAAGAAGCTTCCAGGCCAAGCCGGTTCACAAATGCACAAAGTGCCAGGAAGGACATCTGTGTCAGGAACTCCTGCAGTGCAAGCGGAAGTCCGATCTTTAGGAATTTCTTACACTGACTATTCAACCCGAAATCTTTTCTGGTAATCTTAAATGGAAGTTCCTTTTTGATCAGAATAACAATAGCAAATACTACGCTGAGTGCCTGCGCTGCAACAGTTGCAATCGCCGCACCTGCTGCGTCCATATGAAATCCTGCCACAAGTACTATATCTCCGATCACATTTACAATACATGCAACAAATACAAATAGCAACGGTGATTTACTGTCCCCCAGTCCACGGAAAATTGCTGATAAAAGATTGTATGCAACAATAAAGAAAATACCGCCTCCGCAGATACGCACATATACCGAGGTCAGCTCAACCGCCTCTTTCGGAGCCTGCATCAGGACTGAGATTGGATGTGCAAATCCAACCATAACGATAAATAATCCGACTGCAATCATCGTAAATACAACTGCTGATCCGCCAATGACCGATCCAATCTGCTCTGGTCTCTTTTCACCGAGATATCTCGCAATCAGTACCGTAATACCCATTGCAAACTGTGTCACTACAAAAGTTACAAGATTCAATACCTGACTTCCCGTAGAAACCGCTGAAAGCCCGGATGTAGAACCGAATCTTCCAACTACCAGAAGATCCACTGCACCGTATGCCGCCTGCAGGATCAATGCTCCCAGCACCGGTATCATAAATGCAATCAGTTTTTTAAGTATGCTTCCTTGTGTAAAATCTGCCTTATCGTTCATCGTAATGTTTTCTCCTTTCGCACATGATCTGATAAAATTTCTCTATCGTCCGTATCATACATTCTGCATCTTCGTCCGAGATTTCTTCCATGTAAGGGAGCAGACTTTTAAAATATTGTTCGTCATATTTCTGCGAAAGATTTGTTCCCTTTCTTGTAACAGCTATGTATGTGACACGTCCATCTGCTTCAGAAGCCATTTTCTTAAGGTATCCTTTTTCTTCCATCTCTTTGACAGTTCTTGTAACTCCCGGTCTTGGAAGCTCCATTGCATCACTGATATCCGACACCTTTACCTGTACGCCCTGTCCTTCCAAAGACTGTATCGTATCCAGATATTGAATAAAGGATGAACGAACACCTTCGGGCAACGGTGGGAGCATCTCCCGGGTCCGCTTTGCCTGATAACATGCATCGAACATCCTTTTTATTATTTCACTTGTCATATTCTGTCCTCCTTATATATTATCAGTAAAATCACCACTTATACTTTCTTTTGCATTCATGGCACTTCTAGTAATTATCACAGTTAATTACCTTTGATAATTATATAAAAATTTAGAAATTTGTCAAGCTTTTATTCCATTGTTAACAGCTGATCCGCTGAAAATTTATCATCTTCTTAATATCTTCCGGAATTTTTTCCCAGATTTCCGCAGACATATATTCCATATTTTTCCAAATCTACCCTTCCATTTATCACTTCAACTCCATCCGCTCGAAGAAGTTCTGCCTGTACATCCTCTCCACCAAACGCAAATGCCCCGGCCAGTTCACCTTTCGCATTGACCACTCTGAAGCACGGAATATGTTCCGGATCCGGATTCTTATGCAGTGCATTGCCCACGGCTCTTGCCATTCTGTGGTCTCCCGCCATCTCTGCGATCTTCCCATAAGTTGCCACATGTCCTTTCGGAATACGCTTCACTGCTTCATAGATTCTCTTTGTCGGACTGTCCGTAACCAGATCATACCCAGACAATCTGATCTTTCTCTTTATCCGGCAAAGGCTCTTTTTTCTCTAGCTGTTTCAGAATCACTTCTTCCCGTTCTCTGGCTGCCTTGTCTACTTCCAGAAGATGCTCTCCAATGGTGTCCTGCAGAAGCATCACCTGATAAGTTGAATTTCGATGGTTCTTCAGATAATCTCTGCGAAGAAAACCATACTTGCCAAGTTGCTCCATCTGCTCACCGGATTTATAGGTGAGATTCGGAATCAGATATC
>USQO01000121.1 GCA_900556845.1 uncultured Bacteroides sp.
GGTCTCGTGGGCTCGGAGATGTGTATAAGAGACAGTAACATAATAATCTGTGGGAAACATTATGGTTCAGAATAATAAGAATAATCATGTTGTTATAATGGCTGGTGGCGTTGGAAGCCGCTTTTGGCCTATGAGTACACCGGAATGTCCGAAGCAATTTATTGATGTGTTAGGGTGTGGACGCACGTTGTTGCAGTTGACTGCTGATCGTTTTAAGGAAATTTGTCCTCCGGAAAATATATGGATTGCGACTGGAGATATTTATGCAGACTTGGTGAGACAGCAATTGCCAGATATAGCAGAAGATCATATATTAAAGGAGCCTTGTTGTAAAAGTACGGCTCCATGTCTGGCTTATGCCAGTTGGAAAATTAAGGCCCGTAATCCAAAAGCTACGATTATTGCAACTCCATGTGATCATGTTATTTTAAATGAAACAGAGTTCGTTCGAGTAATTCGTTCTGCTATTTCGTTTACAGCAGATTCGGATGCCGTGGTGACATTAGGTATGAAGCCAACTCGTCCTGATACAGGATATGGGTATATAGAAGCTGATATGAGCATGGCCTCACCTCGTAATAAGGAAATGTTTAGAGTAGATGGGTTTCGTGAAAAACCAGATAGAGAAACTGCTGAAAGGTATTTACGCAGAAATAATTATTTCTGGAATTCGGGAATCTTTATATGGAATGTGAGTACAGTAGTAGCTGCTTTGCGCGTTTATCAGCCGGCTTTGTCGAAGATATTCGAACGCATTTTGCCATATTATTATACGGATAAAGAGCAAGAGATGGTAAATGAAGGGTTTAAAATGTGTGAGAATATATCTATAGATTATGCGATTATGGAAAAAGCGGACGAGATGTTTGTTTTTCCGGCCAATTTTGGTTGGGGGGATTTAGGAACATGGGGTTCGCTGTATGAGCGTTTTGCTAAAGACTCCCAGGGTAATGCTATTGTTGGGCATGGAGTTAAACTTTATGAAACACGTAATTGCGTGATTCATGCGGCGAAAGAAAAGAACGTAATAGTACAGGGCTTGGATGGATATGTAGTGGCCGAAAATAATGATAATTTGCTGGTATGCAGATTAAGTGAGGAACAGAGACTTAAAACTTTTTTGACTGAGGAAGAATAAAATTGGTATTTTAGAAGTAAAAAAGGCATGTGAAATAATTTATAATATTCATTTCACATGCCTTTTTGTTGGAGCCGAAACCGGGACTCGAACCCGGGACCTACTCATTACGAATGAGTTGCTCTACCAACTGAGCTATTTCGGCTTGTTTTCTGAAAGCGGTACAAAGGTAATTATTTTTTTGAATATAGGAACACTTTTACTTTCTTTTTTATAGGAAAATCATTCTGAAGCCATAAAAGTGTTCCTTGGGTTTTTATCAGAATTCGAATTTTTCCAATTTCATGCTGGCGAGTGACTGTATTTTAGGAACTAGTGTTGTAAAGTGAGAAGCCTGTTCGTGTGCTGACAGTGAAGCTTCATCTTTCCAAGTTTCACAGATTAAAAGTACATCTTTTCTTGTAGAGCTTTCGAAAACATCATAAGCAATGCATCCATTATCTTTTAGAGAAGCTGCTACCAGTTCTTTTGCTGCGTTTAAAACTTCATTTTTCTTGTCTTCAGATGCCTGAATAAATACATTTAATCTAATCATATGTTTTTAGTTTTAAAGTGTTGATGAAAAAAAATCGCCGTTACCTCCCTCTAAGGCTGTAACGACGATTCTTTATATTTACCATTCTACAAATTTTCCTTTAGCTTTGCGTTCTTCCAATAACTGTTTTAAGCGTTTGTTTTTAGAAGTCGCAATGTATTTTCGTCCGAAGATATTCGGAATCGCAACTCCGATGGCAATACACATGATAACCAGTCCCGATACGATACCGCTTTCCAAAGCTTTCATCAGTGGGGTTACTTGTGTCTGTACATTTACATTGATAAGACCGAACAACATGCGGTACATCAATACTCCGGGAATCATCGGGATAACCGAAGGAATAGTTAGCACGTGGTTAGGAACGTGGAACCAGTGAACTGCCTTGATGGCTATCAAACTGACTACTACAGCACCCGAGAATGAGCCGATTACAAGTCCCATATCTAAACCGATATTGTTGGTGCTTGGACCTAAATTTACAAAGTTACGTGTACATACAGCTATGATACCACCGATGGCCACTACCCATAACAGACGGCGTGGAATATTGAAAATCATGGAGAAACCCATTGCTGATATGGCAGCGGCAATCGCATATTCCCAGTAACTGTGGTGAGGTACCATACTGATGGTTGGGAAAAAGTCATCAATCGAACAAATTTTTACAGCGAAGGCTATACCGAATGCCATGGCCGACACCATGAGTAGTGTATTTACAGCTCGGACAATACCCACTTGGATATAATTGTCCATCATATCGTCTACAAAGTTGATAAGAGGTACTCCCGGGACAATAAACAGGGCACATGCCAATAAAGGATGCCACGGGGTGCTGGTCCATTCGGCTGGGAGGAAGGTACTGGCCCAAGCAATCATAGTAGCCACAAAAGCTGCTATTGCTATACCCATATAGTGATTTAAGCCAGATTCGTTGCAGTGTGCACGTACACGCATACCGATGATAGCAGCAATAGATGCATAGAGGAATGCCATCCAGTCGCAGCCGAACTGAATACAGAATCCACCGCAGGCAAATCCGGCTCCGATGGCTACCTGCCAAGGGGTGTAATTTCTTTTTCTGGTGCGGATTTCCTCTAGCTCCTGTTCATACTGGTCTAACGTGTAGTCGTTTTCAAGTGCTTTCCAGGAAAGTTTACTTACAGCAGAAATTGCTGTCATGTTCACTCCGTGACTTTCAATGCGCTGAAATTTCGTAAAAGAGTAATCACCGTCACTGACGTTTACCATCAGCATGGTAAAGCTTACATTGATGTGTAATTTGTCTTCTGCAATACCCAGAAAGGCGGCTGTGCGCTTCATGTTTCTTACCACTCTATTGGTATCTGCCAAACTTTCCACTAAAAGTTTTCCTGTACGAAGCAACAAGTCCACTCGGCGGTGTAATTGCTGATTGTCTGCTTTTGCTCTTGCTTCCGAATGTTTCTCCATTCTGTCTCTTATACACATCTCCGAGCCCACGAGACCGGAGCCTATCTCGT
>USQO01000122.1 GCA_900556845.1 uncultured Bacteroides sp.
AGCATAACCTTGCCAAGGTTAGGGTCGCGAGTTCGAGTCTCGTTTTCCGCTCAACAGAGAGGTTGGATGCAAAAAATCCAGCCTCTTTTTTTTATGTCATTCCGCGCGATGAAAATAATAGTCATTTTTTTGTTGGAATTCATCCTAATTGATATATTTGCGCACTGAAAATGCAAACCAAATGAATGACTATGAAGACGTATGATATTTATTTTAGTGATGAGGTTTCTACAGACCATAAAGGATTTGCACTGAAAACAGAGGAAAAGGCTATCAATATGGCCGAAGACATGCTGGCTAAGCGCAAGGGTTTTGTGAAGGATTATGCCGGAGGTATGATTTCGGTCAGAGATAATGAGGGAAACATTGTCTGGAGTAAGCCTATTGATGAAGATTAATAACAAAAACTAAAGAATAACGATATGTTCTCGGGTATAGTAGAAGAATATGCTGAAGTGGTAAAGGTAGTGAAGGAGCAGGAAAATTTGCATCTGACACTGAAGTGCTCTTTTGTGGACGAACTGAAAATTGACCAGAGTGTGGCGCATAACGGTGTGTGCCTGACGGTGGTGAAAATAGAGGACGGTACTTATACGGTAACGGCCATGAAGGAGACGATAGAGCGTTCTAACATCGGATTGCTGGAAGTGGGCGATAAGGTGAATGTGGAACGGAGTATGCTGATGAATGGCCGTCTGGATGGCCATATCGTGCAGGGACACGTGGACCAGACTGCTACCTGTGTGAAGATAGAGGATGCCGAGGGTAGCTGGTATTTTACTTTTCAGTATGACTTTAACAAGGAGATGGCTCAGAGAGGGTATTTTACCGTGGATAAAGGTTCAGTAACGGTGAATGGCGTAAGCCTGACTGTCTGCAATCCTACGGAGAGTACATTCCAGGTGGCTATTATTCCTTATACATTCGAACATACCAACTTCCATACGTTTAAAGTGGGCAGTGTGGTGAATATTGAGTTTGATATTATCGGTAAATATTTGAGCCGGATGATGCAGCTTGTAAAAGAATAAGTTGTAGTGATGGCGAATAAAAAGAAACAGGCATGACGCTG
Source organism: uncultured Bacteroides sp. (assembly GCA_900556845.1). Classification (GTDB taxonomy): domain Bacteria; phylum Bacteroidota; class Bacteroidia; order Bacteroidales; family Bacteroidaceae; genus Phocaeicola. Next base: position 1,073 of record USQO01000122.1, read on the forward strand.
ATGGGTGTCGTGCCTGTTTCTTTTTATAGGTCTTTCAGTAAAACTTCCTGCATATTCGAAAGGTAAAGCTTTCTGGCTTTTACCAGCATTTCCCAAGGAGTGTTGTAATGGGCCCGGTCTATCTTGAAAGCTTCTGATCCGTTGGTGTCGAGTTTCTTCAGCAACAGGCCTACCGTAATCATGTTTATGTCAATACGGGGGCTGTAACTGGTCTCTTCGTCTTTCCCGTCGGCGGCGGTTTCCTGGATGAGCTGTATTTCCTGTAATTCGTACAGCAGCTTTTTCGTCAGACGGATGGGAATTTTATGTTCGTTGCTCAGGGTCTCGGCAGTGTAGGGAGGAAGGTCGGACTGCTGGAAACGCTTGCAGATTTCGGACATGATGACCAGACACAGAAAATCGTGGTAGCGACGGCTGATGTTGGCTGTTTCTTTACCGAAGTTGAACGACTCTACATTCTGGCTCAGATACGACAGTTCGGCACCTACCAGGCAGATGGTCCACGAGATTTGTGTCCACAGCAGGAACATCGGGATGGCAGCGAAACTTCCGTAGATGGCATTGTAGCCCGAAACCCATATCTGGCTGCCGATATAGATGTACTGAAAAGCCTGAAAAGCGGTTCCGGCGATGATGCCTGGGATGATGGCATGTTTCAGCTTTACTTTGGTATTGGGAATGAACACATACAGCCCGATAAACATGCCCCATATTAATATATAAGGAATGAGCCGGATGGCAAACTGAAACAACGGGGCCAGCAACTTGAAGTTGTCCAGCTCTTTAAGAAAGGTGCTCATAAAGATGGAAAGACCGCTGGAGATGACGAAAAGCAGCGGCAGCAGGAGCAGGATGGAAAAATAATCGGTTATTTTCCGGTAAAGCGTGCGAGGCTTGTTTACCTGCCAGATATAGTTGAAGGTTTGTTCGATGGTGTCGGTCAGATTCAGGATGGTCCATAAAAGCATAATCAGTCCGACGCCCACGAAGATGCCGTTCTTGGTATGGTTCAGATAAGACTTGACCCATGTGATGATGAGTTCGCTCTGCTCGTTGGCGATGCTGTTGCGGAGCTCCGATTCGATGAGGTTGTCGAATCCGAATCCACGGGCTATGGCGAAAAGGATTGCCAGGATGGGGACAATGGAAAGCAGGGTACTGTAGGTCAGTGCCGATGCGCGGGTCATTATCTTGTCTTCGGTGAATTGCTGGACTGCCAGAAATGAAATCTTGAGAATGTTGTAGGTCCTTTTCTGCTTGGCGCTTACTTCGTCTTCGGTTATGCGCCAGATACCATCGTTCAAGAACGAAAGCCAGTGTTTGAATGGTATGCGTTTCATGGGTGGGACATTTAAAGTGTAAGTATGGAAAAGAAAAGTAAAAAGCAGTCGGCCGATAAGCCGGGTTCTGTTCCTTGCCAGCAAGGTGCCTGTCATTTATCTACGCCTGATGTCACCAAAAGGCTCTAGCGGTCTACCCTCCGACGTGGGGCGAGCAACCCTCATTAATGCCGGTATACATGACCTTACAACTCCTAAGATGCACAGCCCGCATATCACTATACGGCTGGTGGGCTCTTACCCCACCTTCTCACCCTTACCTTTATAAAAAGGCGGTTATTTTCTTCTGCATTACTCTACTCTCGCGAACAGCTTTCTGTTAGGAAGTAGGATGCTCTGTGTTGCCCGGACTTTCCTCTTGTACGGAATACAAGCGACAGACTGTCCGACTGCTTTAGTGGTGCAAAGGTAGTGAATATAATTTAGAAAACGAAGCTTTTGGTGTATTTCTGTGTAAGAATGTGTGCCTGGGGCGGGTCTGGAGGAAACTTACAAGTTGTCAGGTAGTCTGACATTTTGACTAATAACGAATGTAAAAATAAAAATAGTCCGTGTTAACCGCGGTTAAGTCGTTCTATTTCAGTGTTAAAAGAGGAAAAAAACAAGGGCGGCATGGTACAACTGTATGGGTTTTGTTATTACTTTAGCGGTGTTGATGTTAAATACTTATTGAAATTAACAATTTAAACAGTATAAAGTTATGAAAAAAACAACTA
>USQO01000123.1 GCA_900556845.1 uncultured Bacteroides sp.
ATTATAATATAAAAATCATGGAAAACGAAGAATTGATTAAAATGTGTTCTGACAAAGCTCAGAAATGGTTAACTCCTGCTTACGATGCTGAAACTCAGGCTGAAGTAAGAAGAATGCTGGAAAACGAGGACAAGACAGACTTGATCGAGGCATTCTATAAAGACCTGGAATTTGGTACAGGAGGTTTGCGTGGCATTATGGGTGTAGGTTCTAACCGTATGAATATCTACACTGTAGGTGCTGCTACACAAGGTCTGGCCAATTATTTGAACAAATGCTTTGCCGGAAAAGAACAGATTTCTGTTGTTGTAGGTCACGATTGCCGTAACAACAGCCGCCTGTTTGCCGAAATTTCGGCTGACATCTTCTCGGCTAACGGTATTAAGGTATATTTGTTCGATGATATGCGTCCGACTCCTGAAATGTCGTTTGCTATCCGTCATTTGGGTTGCCAGAGCGGTATCATTCTGACTGCTTCTCATAACCCGAAAGAATACAACGGATATAAAGCTTACTGGGATGATGGTGCTCAGGTATTGGCTCCGCACGATAAAGGCATCATCGACGAAGTAAACAAAGTTTCTTCTGCCGCTGATATCAAATTTCAGGGCAATAAAGACCTGATTCAGATTATCGGTAAGGATGTAGATGATGCTTATCTGGAAAAAGTACATTCTATTTCTATCGATCCAGAAGTAATCAAACGCCAGAAAGACCTGAAGATTGTTTATACTCCTATCCACGGTACTGGTATGATGCTTATCCCTGACGCACTGAAGATGTGGGGATTCGAAAACGTTCATACTGTTCCTGAACAGATGGTGAAGAGCGGTGACTTCCCGACCGTAATTTCTCCGAACCCGGAAAATGCTGAAGCACTTTCTATGGCTATCAAACTGGCTAAGGAGATTGATGCAGACATCGTGATGGCTTCTGACCCGGATGCAGACCGTGTAGGTATGGCTTGCAAGAACAGCGATGGCGAATGGGTATTGGTAAACGGTAACCAGACTTGCTTGATCTTCTTATACTACATCATCAAGAACCGCATTGCAATGGGTAAGATGAAAGGTAACGAATTTGTAGTGAAGACTATCGTTACTACCGAACTTATCAAAGCTGTTGCCGATAAGAACAATATCGAAATGTACGACTGCTATACCGGTTTCAAATGGATTGCACGTCAGATTCGTCTGAACGAAGGTATCAAACAGTATATCGGTGGTGGTGAAGAAAGCTACGGTTTCTTGGCTGAAGATTTCGTTCGTGATAAAGACGCAGTTTCTGCATGTGCTTTGCTGGCCGAAATCTGTGCATGGGCTAAAGACCAGGGCAAGACACTTTACGATATTTTGATGGAAATCTATGTAGAATACGGATTCTCTAAAGAAACTACTGTAAACGTTGTGAAACCAGGTAAGAGCGGTGCTGATGAAATCAAGGCTATGATGGAAAACTTCCGTACATGTCCTCCGAAAGAAATCGGTGGTTCGAAAGTTGTTTTGGCTAAGGATTACAAATCACTGAAAGCTACAGACGGCGAAGGCAATGTAACCGACATTGATATGCCGGAAGCATCAAACGTATTGCAGTATTTCACAGAAGATGGAACCAAGATTTCAGTTCGTCCTTCAGGAACAGAACCTAAGATTAAGTTCTACATCGAAGTGAAAGGTGAAATGGGTTGTCCGAAATGTTTCGCAAGTGCTGAAGCTGCTGCTACTGAAAAAGTTGAGGCTGTTAGAAAATCTTTGGGTATCTGATTCTGATTACTGTATAGACAGATATTGATACAGAGGCTATTTCAAGTTTTAGCTTGGGATAGCCTCTATTTTTTTATCATTATACCTTTCCTTCCAGCCAGGCATCAATCAGTTTGCGGGCAATACTCAGTTTTTTAGGAATCTCGGGCAGGTTATCCCTTGAGTAAAAGCTGCCGGTACTTAATTCCTCGTTTTGCAGTTTGATGCTTCCACTTTCATATTCAGCACTGTAGCCTATCATGATGCCACTGGGGTATGGCCAAGGCTGACTACCGAAATATTTCAGGTTTTTGATACGCAGACCCGTTTCCTCCATGACCTCCCGATGCACACATTCCTCCAGTGTTTCACCCGGTTCCAGAAAACCAGCTACCAAACCTTTGAAAGTCCCTCTGAAATTCCGTGCATGGACCAGCAGGATACTGTCTTCTTTTTTGATAAGTACAATTACTGCTGGCGATATACGCGGATAAAATTCCTGTCGGCATTCCGGGCATCGCTTGGCAATGGCAGAAACTTGCGTAGTGGGTACTCCACACATGGGGCAGTAGCGGCTGTTTTTGTCCCAGTTTAATATTTGCGAAGCTTTGCCGGCACTGTAATATTCCTCGAAAGGAAGCACATCGAAAGATGCACGCAAATCTTTCATCATGCGCGGGCTCTCTTCATTGCCAGGTACAGGATTGTGTATGGCATAGGCTTTAGCCGGGAATCCGTTTATCTCGCCTATCAGGTGTATTGTACTGCCCACCGGGACTTCAGTAGGAGGGTGTACACTATATGGGATGTGGTATCCGTTGTCTGTTTTTTCAATCAGCAATTGTCCGTTGTTGAAGACAAACCATCCGCAAGGAGATGTGCTTGCTTCCGTATTGTTTTGTTTCATAACCCTTTTCTTTCTTGTAACTTTCATGCAAAAGTACCATTTTTATGTGGAAATCCCGAAAACGCATTTGAGTTTTGTCTATTTCCCATTCGGTGCATCATTGTAACGAAGGGGAAACAGTTTTTTGTGGTATGGAGAAATCATTTCCGTAAGAGTTGGGTGTATCATTTTTGAGTGTAACTTTTATCATTTTAGAGATGAATGTACCTCATTCCTGAGCGGAAAGTTCATTTCACTAATGACGCGTTGTGGCGATACGGAAATTCGGACTGATGTGAGTTACCTGAAAATATCAATTGTGAAGACTTCAAAAGGTCAGATCTGGCTTTTCCATTATATGGATGTATAAGTTTTCTTTGTTTTTTTGTTTATATATTCTGATAAAGATTGTAACTGTCTCTTATACACATCTCCGAGCCCACGAGACCGGA
>USQO01000124.1 GCA_900556845.1 uncultured Bacteroides sp.
TATCGTCGGCAGCGTCAGATGTGTATAAGAGACAGATGTTATATATTAATAGGTATATTATTTTGTCCAAAGATAGATAAAAGTTTAATGCGACCTTATGGGGAAAGAGAAAATTAGTTCTAAATTTTCATTTTTAATACTGAATGTGTTGTTGTTTGCAAGAAATATATTACATTTGCAAGCATAGAACAGTATTAACCAATTATTTTTTTTATGGAAATTAAAAAATCCCCAAAAGCGGACCTCGAAGGTAAAAAAACTACGTGGCTGCTGATTGGTTACGTGCTGATATTGGCCGTATTGTTTGTTTCTTTCGAATGGACAGACAGAGACAAACAGGTTACGACCGATACTGGTATCGTAGAACCAATTTTCGAAGAAGAAATGGTGCCCATTACTGAACAGGAAGAAGTGAAACAGGCTCCTCCTCCCCCAGAAGCTCCGAAAGTAGAGGAAGTCTTGAAAATCGTTGAAAACGATGCTAAGGTTGAAGAATCTACCATTCAGTCTTCTGAAGAAACAGGACAGGCTGTTGACGTTAAATACGTTCCTGTTGAAGTAGAAGAAGAACCGGTTGAAGAAGAACAGATCTTCCAGGTTGTAGAAGAAATGCCTGAATTCCCAGGTGGTATGGCTGAATGTTTGAAATTTTTGGCTAAGAATATCAAATATCCTACTATCGCTCAGGAAAATGGTGTACAGGGTCGTGTTATCGTTCAGTTCGTTGTAAACTCTGACGGTTCAATCGTTGACCCGGTTGTTATGCGTAGTGTTGACCCGTATTTGGATAAAGAAGCTTTACGTGTGATTAAGTTGATGCCTAAGTGGAAACCTGGTAAGCAGCGTGGTAAAGCAGTACGTGTAAAATATACCGTACCTGTAACATTTAAACTGCAATAAGTTTTTTAACACATAGAAGGGGCTGCATGTGGTGCAGTCCCTTTTTTATTTCCTTTAAATTTATATAGTTATGATTCAGCAGAGCGATGAAGAGTTATTAAAGCAAATACATACATACATTGAAGAGTTGGCTTACTCACGTGATCCGAAGGGATTGTATGATCCGATAGAATATGTATTAGGGTTTGGTGGAAAACGTTTGCGTCCGGTATTGATGTTGCTGGCCTATAACCTGTATAAAGAAAATGTTTCGGCGATTTTCTCTCAGGCAGCAGGACTGGAGACTTACCACAATTTCACGTTGTTGCACGATGATTTGATGGATAGGTCAGAAATGCGCAGAGGAAAACCTACTGTGCATAAAAAGTGGAATGACAATACAGCTATTTTGTCGGGAGATGCAATGCTGATACTAGCTTATCAGTTTATGGGAAAAAACTGTCCGGAAGGGAAACTGGAGGAAGTGATGGCTATTTTTGGACAGGCTGCGCTTGAGGTTTGCGAAGGACAGCAGTGGGATGTGGAGTTTGAGGACAGAATGGATGTAACGGTAGATGAATATCTTGAAATGATTCGTTTGAAGACTTCTGTGCTATTGGCTGCAGCTCTGAAAATTGGGGCTATATTGGGAGATGCTAATCCCAAGGACGCAGAATTACTTTATCAGTTGGGTATACGTATGGGGTTGGCATTTCAGCTCCAAGACGATTTTCTGGACGTTTATGGTGATCCGGCTGTATTTGGTAAAAAAATAGGTGGAGACATTCTTTGCAATAAAAAGACATTCATGCTGATTACAGCTTTGGAACGAGCAAATGCTAAACAGAAGGCAGAGCTGGTTGACTGGATTGGAAAGACAGAGTTTGTACCCGAAGATAAAATTAAGGCTGTTACAACTATTTATGATGAAATAGGTATTGCTTCTATATGTGCAGAGAAAATTGAAGGACTGTATGCCGAGGGAATGGCTTTGTTAGAGCAAGTCGCACTTCCTGATAATAGAAAGAATAAATTGAGAGCGTTTGCGTATCGTTTGATGGGACGTAAGCTCTAATGTATATATAAGGTGGATTTTTTTGATTATGCTGATTGATACCCATACACATCTTTTTGTAGAAGAATTTGACTCGGACTGGCAGAAAGCGATAGAACGTGCACATGCTGCAGGTGTCGAAAAATTATTGATGCCCAATATAGATGATACGACCGTGGAGCGCATGTTGCAGGTCTCTGCGACTGATTCGAACTGTTATCCAATGATAGGGCTGCATCCGACTTCTGTAGATGAAAACTGGAAAGTGCGGTTACAGCGCGTTCGTGAATGGCTTGAAAAGGAAACTTCGTTTGTCGCAATTGGTGAGGTTGGTATGGATTTATATTGGGATACAACTTATTGTGAAGCGCAAAAAGAAGTACTCAGAATACAAATAGACTGGGCATTGGAGTATCAGTTACCGTTAGTGATACACTGTAGAAATGCGCATGACGAAATGCTGGAAGTTATGGAACCTTACAAACATCAAGGTTTGAAAGGGATTTTTCATAGCTTTACAGGGACATTGGATGAAGCTCTTCGACTGTTGGAGTATGAAGGCTTTCTGTTGGGGATTAACGGAGTGCTAACATTTAAAAAGTCTACTTTACCGGACGTTTTAAAGCATATTCCATTGGAAAGACTGGTGTTGGAAACCGATTCTCCTTATCTGGCACCGGTTCCTTTTCGAGGAAAAAGGAATGAAAGTGCTTATTTGACTCTTATTGCAGAGGTGCTTTCTGGGGTTTATTCGGTGAAAATTGAGGAAATTGAAGAAAAAACAGTGAAAAATGCACTAAAAGTGTTCCAAATGATTAGGTAGGTTTATAAAGTTTATTAAATTTGCATTGTAAAAGCAACTTTTGAGGGAGTTCTGCTTTATAAGACGAAAAAAAAGAATACATTTGTGGCGTAAATCGCTTGCAGTTCGATATTTTATTTGTAATTTGCGCTCAAATTTAAAAGAAGCGATTTTCCCCATGAAGAGGAGAGGTGCTCGAGTGGCTGTCTCTTATACACATCTCCGAGCCCACGAGAC
>USQO01000125.1 GCA_900556845.1 uncultured Bacteroides sp.
GAGCCTTATCGTCGGCAGCGTCAGATGTGTATAAGAGACAGGTATTGTATAATACGATAATCTTAAATTTTCCATTTCTTAATACCAAATTACTTGTTTATTTTTGTCTATCTCAAATATTCGTTCTTCCACACCTCTTGTATAATCCCGCAACCAAAATAAAGCTCCTTGTGGAAGATTGTCATACAGCAGCCTGTCGTCTTCCTTCGCTGTCTGTTTCCCTAAGGAGAGCCACGCACCGTCTTTCATATAAAACAGTTCGTACTCATGCCCTTTGCGTATACCGTTATCATCATTGCGAATGATATAGCGTATTCTGTCTATCACAAGAGGCTGTTCCAACTCCAGGCCTCCCCACGATAACGTGTCGTTTGAGTGGAAGAAACTCAGCGGGTCACCATCAAACAGCTTTTCGGCCCCGTTACGGGGATAATACATACTTGGTATATATGCTCCTATGACTTTACCTTTTAAAGGAAAATCCGAGCCTTCTGCATAGAATTCTACCTCTGCCATATTGCCCCATGTCTTATCGGACGATTGGTAGCGCACATATTTTACCGGTGTACGGTTTTCACTTTCGACCGTGAGATATTTAAATTCTGGTATTTCTTTAATCGTATGAAATGTAACCGCATCACTGAAATCTGCTTTATTGGCTCCTTGAAAACGGCTGCCGGGCATCAATGGCGGTAAATAGGCCAGATTGGGAGCTTCCGGGTTTTTACGCTCCAGCACATACGATATGCATTCTGTCTGCGGGGTGAAATAGTTTATATTTCCAAGGGTATCCAATAAAAAAGGATTTCCGGTCAGCCGCAGTTTGCCATCGGCATACAAGGCAGTATGGTAAACGATGTTTGGTCCTACGGCCTTGAATTCTGCTTGTGCGCCTTTCACATTTCCCCATGCAACGGGCGTCCATCCTCTTGGGTCGAACACGCAGAGGTAAGCAAACTGCCGGTTGGGAGACTGTTGCAAATCGATTGTAATATCTTTAGACTCAATAAAAGGATAATGAGAAGTTACGTCCTTTCGGAATGCATCCCGAAAGAACTCCGGTATATCCTCGTCTCCGTGCAGCATGGCGAGTGAGCCGGCACATTTCCCAAACGTCCGCTGATAAACTTTGGGTATCCTATGCCGGAAGCGGATAAGATGTTCGTCTGGATTTTGTTCTGCTCCCGAAAAATCATGGAATATACCATCGTTGTCGTACACAACATTAAATACATGGCCTTGATTTCCGTCTCCCCAATGCGGTATGGTTTCAACACCTACAGGAATTCCGCAAGCTCGCATGGCATATACCGCCAAGTTGGCATAGTCTCCACATAAACCGAATTTGATGTTGATTAATGTGCTTGGGCGTAAGCAGATGCCCATAGCACTCTGGGTTGCGATATGGATGGGCAGCTTTATCAGTTCGTCATTGATAACCTTACATGCCTGCTGCGCTGTCCGAATGCTATCGTTCATCAGTAGCGGTTCGAAACGTTCGCGGTACAGTGCTCGCCATACTTCCGGGATTTCTGTCCCGACACGGTAGGGCAAAATCCATTCGCAAAACTCTTCGAACGTAAGGTGACGGTTCCACGGACGGTTCCATACAGCAAAAGCCTCGTCAATATTCTGAATCAAATAATCTGCAGACAGTGTCTGTACATCCCAGTTCAACACCGGATTTTCCTTCAGATATTTAGCTTGCTGCCGGAAGGTAGCATATATATAAGGTATATCATATTCTTCTTGCTTGATTTGGTATACCGAATCAATAAAACTATAATACTCCTCAATGCTTCTTCCCGTCAGGTATCCCTTATCTGCCATGTTTTCAAGAAGAAATTGGGCTGCACGAAGCCTTAGACTATCATCTTGACTTTCGTAATGACGAAGTACTAGGAAAAGTTCTTTCCGGTTATTTCCTGCTTTCGAAAGAGTTTCTTCCATACCTGGAAGTACTGTTTGCATCTGGCAGGAAATAAGTAATCCGCATAAACAAACATAACAGATAAGTACCCTTAACATAGCTATAGTGATTTTTTAATAATACATTATCTGTTAAGTGTTATGCTCATACTGTTTTCACCATCTGTAAGGACGAAAAGATAGGTGCCTTCAGACAACCAGCCTATATTTACACAATAGGTATCTCCGGCAGAGACAGCTACGGTTTCACTATAAACCAAAGCACCAGTAGAATCATAAATTACAATACAAGCATTGACCAAGTTTTTATAAGGACGTATTTCTATTACATCATTTTTTTCTGGTATTAAGCTGCGTTTTTCAAGATCACACCAATCATATTTATAAGCAAACCCACTCAAAGTACTTATACTCATACAACAAAAAAGCCCTATTAAAAAAGTTTTCATTTTCATATCTTTTGCATTTGATTTTTACTGAGCGCAAAAGTAGAGAAACCTTTTCAATAGGACTTGTTTGTGAATTTCACAAATTCTTCACGTTTTATAAGTCGCTATAAATCAGCAATAAATTTATCAAAATCGGATGTAGTTCCTTCCTTCTGGTGAATTTTCTTGTACAGACGTGTACGGGCCATACTCACGGCAGACTGGCTGCGGCCCACTACCTGAGCCATGTCTTTGGGCGAGAGCTGTATCTTGACAAGCCAGCAGATGTGAAGCTCCATTTCGGACAAGTGCGGGCAGAGTGAATAAAGGCGGCCGGTAAAGTCATCGTATGCCGCATCGATGGCGACCTGCAGTTCCTGCCAGTTTTCGGCGGTAATCCTTACCTCCTCGTGAGCCGCCTTGTG
>USQO01000126.1 GCA_900556845.1 uncultured Bacteroides sp.
CTATACGAGGTACTAAAAAAGAACTATAAAGATTTCAGGCGTTACTTGAAATAAGCAACCTGCCTGAATACGAAAAACACCCTTCAACATTTGCTGAAGGGTGTTTTTTCATACTTATTCTAATTGGCCAAGCGATACACGGAACCAATCTTGTCGCACATCCTATCCGTATCTTCCCCAACCTTCGGATTGATCAGTTCAGCATAGACTTGTGTGGAAAGAATCGATTTGTGTCCTAATACTTTTTGCAAAGTTTCTAACGGCATGCCTTTCAATATAGCCAAAACTGCAAAGGTATGTCTCCCGATATGAGGGGTGATATTTACATTACAATCACACTTTTTCCCTAAAACCTTAAAACTACTTTTCATGGTTTCATAATCACCGACGGGGAAAACGCAATCAGGAGAATCTTTCTTTTTGTTATCACCCTTATACTTTTCTACAAGTTCAATTGCTATAGGTAATAATTTCACGACGTATGCTACGCCTGTTTTTATACGGTTTCCCATGAGCCATGTGCCACCATCAGAATCTGTATGGATATTCTTATAAGTAATTGCTTTCAGATCTGCGAAGGCGAGGCCTGTGAAGCACATGAAAAGTAGCATGTCACGCATAGCCTGCTGACGTTTATACCTCAATTCTACATGTATAAGCCTCTGCAGTTCTTCTTCAGAGAGAAATGAACGTCTTTTATATCCCGGCTTACATCCAAAACCCGTGAAGGGATGAACTTTTATTAAACCTTTCTCTTGAGCGATATGCATTAGCCATTTCATGGTATTAACACGTCCGAATGCTGTAGAACTGGCCGAGCCGCATGTGCCCAACATCCAATTATAATAGTCTTCAATAAAATCTTTGTCAAGTTCATCAAGTGCAATGTCCTCAACATTCTTTTTGTCTTTCAAAAAAAGCAATGCGCTCTTATAATCGGCTACTAAACCAAGATAGGTGCTTTTTGCCTTTTCCTTGCCTACTTTCTCCTTGTATGACTCAAGCTGTTCCCTGAAAAGCTCCATAAGGGTGTGGGAATCTTCTTTAAAACCGACATAGCGGCTATAGACTTTCTTGGCTGTGACAAAACTGTCATGATCGCATATGTATTGGTAATGCTTGGCAATTTGGGCTTTGGCATTATCAAGTTCCTGGTTTAACATTCTAGCTTCTTCGGATTTCCCTTTAGCCCTATTAGCTTTGGCGTCCCATAAAGAAATAGACACCTCCTTCTTACAGCTAAAGCAAGCTGTGGTCTTGTTGATGGTAATACGTCCCATTACAGGTACTTTACCATTCTTAATCGATTGATTTTTAGTGTAAAACAACACTCTGAATGTACTTCTCATAACTCAACTTTTTTAGTTACAAATTTAATTACTGTTGAGGTATTTGAAGTTATGAAGAATAATGCAATATATTGAAAACTAATGCCTTATATCCGATTAGTAGGCAAATTGGAAGAGGTAACAGATAAGTAACATAACTCACTCCCAAATATGCTCTATTTAGCTTTATTCACCACATCCGATTAAAACATTAGTTTTATAACTATTTGAATTTTAATAGGTTTGCACTATATTTGCGCATCTTGAAAAAACACTTTGTTTCTCGATATAGAAAAGAGTGCTTTGGACAATGTGGAACGCTATGCGAAGCAAGCGGAACTACAGACATCCGTCCGCCTATATAATACCGATTCTCTCGAAGGAGTCATGAAGTTACTGCCATCACTCCCCAAAGATTCTTTCATTCATATCGATCCTTATGAGATAGATAAGAAAGGAGCATCGGGATTAACCTATCTGGATATATTAATAGAGGCTACCCAGTTAGGAATGAAGTGTTTACTATGGTACGGCTTTATGACTCAACATGACAAAAGCCATCTGAACTCATATATCACGACCCGACTAGAAGAGGCAAGGATTAAAGACTATATTTGTGCAGAACTGATAATGAGCTCTATCAGACAAGACACCGTATTATATAATCCCGGTATCATAGGCAGTGGCATCCTGGGCACCAATTTATCACAGAAATCAAATACAGCCATTCTTGATTACAGTGATATACTGGTCCGCCTCTACCAATACGCAAAATACAAGGACCATGACGGCAGCTTATACAGAGACATTATCGGCAATCCACCGGAAACCTGAGTCGAAAACAAGGAGTAGCAAAAATAGGAAATACATCAATCTTCCCACTAAATATGTATTCCATATCGGTGCTTCACTTCCGCCATCACAAACGTACTTTCCAGCGAACCCAGGCTATCGATGGTTCCCAATACATTCAGAATAAACTCCTGATAATATTTCATATTAGGAGCATGGATCTTCAGCAAGTAATCGTAACTGCCCGATATATTATAACATTCGGTCACTTCGGGAATGTCCTGTATGATTCGGGTAAACTCAGCCGCAATGTCCCTGTTCAGCCGCCTTAGCTTGACACTGCAAAAGACCACAAAACCCTGATTCAGCTTTTCGGCATCCAGCACAGCGATATACTTCTTTATATATCCCCCACTCTCCAAACGTTTAAGGCGCTCGAAAACAGGAGTCGATGAAAGACTGACCCGCGCAGCCAACTCTTTGGTCGTCAACCGCGCATTCTCTTGCAAAGTACGGAGTATCTGCAAATCCACTTTATCTAATTTCTCAAAAGTATCCATAAGAAAAATATTCTTCTAACAGGTGATTTTTAAGAATAAAGCAGTTGCTTTATTCTGTATAACGA
>USQO01000127.1 GCA_900556845.1 uncultured Bacteroides sp.
GCCTTATCGTCGGCAGCGTCAGATGTGTATAAGAGACAGGCATTGGCTTTAGGAGGGTGTAGCTCAAATGAAGTGTGCTTTGACACAGATGCATTTACTCTTGAATTAGATTCGAGAGGTAAAATTACAGGGTTGATCAATAAGCAATCAGGTTTTAATTATACTCCCAAAGAGGAAGAGTCCTATTTGCTAAAGTTGCGAATTGATACAACCTTTTATGAGCCACAATCATTAGAATGGGATGAAAAGAATAAGGCATTAAAGCTTATTTATCCAGACTGTGATGCTTCAGTTGATTTACAAGTTGCTGTTAAAGATAAATATTTGACTTTTGAAATTTCAGATTATACATCAGTTCAGCCAGTGGATGTTGCTGTATGGGGACCTTATGCAACAAGTATAAAGAAAACTGTTGGTGAGTGTGTTGGTGTTGTTCGAGATTCTCTCTATGCAATAGGAATTCAGGCCTTAAATGCAAAAACTCTAGGAGGATTTCCGACAGAAGAATCAGATGTAGATCCTGCATACGACATTTTTGCTACGACTTCTTTGGTTGATATAGATAAGAATGTTAAAGTTCTATATAGAGGGCAAACAGCTTTTCCGAAAGAGTACGGTAGTGTAATACAAGCTTATTGCCGTGACCGTTCAAAAGACAGGGTTATTCCTAATTGGAACCATACACATTATATGGCTCCTGCATATAATGATGGAGGTATTAAAGGGTCTAAAATTGCATTGTTTGGCTGTCCGGAAAAAGAAGCCTTAGATTATATTGAGGCTATTGAATTGGGTGAAAATTTGCCACATCCTACATTGGATGGTGTATGGGCTAAAAAAGTCGTTATAGCTAGTCAGGCATATATTATTTATCCGTTTAATGAAAGTAATATTAAGGATGCCTTAGAGTTTACGAAGAAGACAGGTCTGAAATATTTGTATAATGGAGGTCCTTTTACAGAATGGGGCCATTTTGTTCTTGATCCAAAAGAGTTCCCTTCAGGATGGGATGGACTCAAAAAATGTGTTGAAATAGCTCAGTCAGAGGGGATAAAATTAGGTGTTCATACTCTTTCTAATTTTATTACCACCAATGACAAATATGTTACGCCTATACCTGATAAACGCTTGGCTATTGTTGGAACTTCTACTTTGGTTAAAGAAATTGATGCTAAAACAAATGAAATAGAAGTTGCAGATCCAACGTTCTTTAATCAGATGAAAAACAATAATCTGCATGGAGTTCGTGTCGGCAATGAGTTGATACGGTACGAGCGGGTAAGTGAATCTGCTCCTTGGAAATTATTGAATTGTGAAAGAGGAGCATGGGGAACGAAGGCTGAAAGTCATAAAAGTGGTGAAGAGATTGTGAAACTTATGGACCATGGATATAAGACGTTTTTGACGAATACGGATTTGACATTAGAGATAGCTCGTAGATTGGCTGATTTGTTTAATGAAACAGGAATTCGTCAGATATCTTTTGATGGTCTTGAAGGTTGTCATTCTACAGGAATGGGTCAGTATGGTCTAAATTTGATGATGCAGGAATGGTATAATAATCTGAAACCAGAGTATCGTGATAACATAAATGATGCAAGTATGACTACCCATTTTAACTGGCATATCTTTACACGTATGAATTGGGGGGAACCTTGGTATGCAGGATTTAGAGAAAGCCAAATGGGATATCGTTTGATGAATCAAGATTTTTATCGTCGTAATCTAATTCCATGTATGTTGGGATGGTTCAAATTAGATGCTAATACATCTATTGAAGATATCAACTGGCTACTGGCTCGTTCTGCAGCTTTTGATGCTGGTTATACATTAGTTACCGATGGTAAAAAGGTTGCTGCAAATGGTCAGTCTGAAAGTATTATAACAGCTATTCGTGAATGGGAAAAAGCTCGTTTAAATGGTGCTTTCCCTGCAGATTTAAAGAAGGAAATGGAGCATATTGCTAATGAATATAAATTGGAGTCTATTGATGAAAATAGCTGGAATTTATATGCATGCAAGCCTATGAGATTTATACATCAAAATGCCGTTCGTCAACCTGGTGAACCTGTCGTTTCGAAATGGACTTATAAGAATGAATATAAGCGTCAGCCTTTGTGCTTTATTTTAAAAGCAAATGATTTAGTGAGTGATTTAGCTTTGGAAATTGGCAATTTTTCAACAGTTAATATACCGGTAAAACTGAAAGAAGGTGAAGCTATAAAATATGATGGTGGCTCTGAAATCGAAATATGTGATAAGAACTGGAATATAATTCAAACATTGGCAGTCGATGCATCTAAATTTGAAGCTCCCCAAGGAGATGTTTCATTAATTTTCAGTTGTAAATTTGCTTCAAGTGAAAACTTAGAGAAGAAACTTTCTGCAGAATTTAAGACTTATTCAGATGCGATTGTTTTAAAAGCAAGATAATTCTATTTAAGTTCTTATTATCTGAAATTTGATTCTTTTAATATAGATAAGCTGTAGCATTATTCTTAAATTAAGAAGAAGGCTACAGCTTTTTTTTATTGCTGCTGCATGGATGTATGGTGTTTTGGGACGGTGGCATTGGGAGATGGGCTGAAGGTTGTCAACAGTGAATACATTAAGGAACATTTGAAGTACTAGTATTTATAAAATAGAGGAAAAAGAATTTGTCGTGTTAATCAGTACACTACTTGATCTGTCTCTTATACACATCTCCGAGCCCACGAGACCGGAGCCTATCTCG
>USQO01000128.1 GCA_900556845.1 uncultured Bacteroides sp.
AGATAGGCTCCGGTCTCGTGGGCTCGGAGATGTGTATAAGAGACAGCCTCTACATCATAGTGGTTTTCTACGGGCAGGATAATCTCAATAGCGTTATGCCAATGGGTATCATAGTTCTGGTTTTGCTCATTATACCAGATGCGGATTGTCGAATCCTTCTGGAAAGAGATCGTTTCAAAGGAATCTACAACGGTGCGTCCCTCCCAGTCGCTGTTTTGAAGGTAAAAATCCAGATAGTTTTCTTTTATTTGTTTATCAGCCATGGCAACCCCCTCTATTCAAAAGTGAAGATTTTAACTGCTCATTTATTGCCTTCTTTTTAGGACTAATTTAGTGTCTGCTCATTAAGCAACTTATTTTTTCGGTTCCATACGACAACTTTAACTGAAGCATGTTCCAATGAGCTTAAACAACATCATCTATAATGATATAATGCTCTGTTTTTTCGCTTGATATGTTGTCTGAAAAAAAGAGCAAAAAAATACCGGTAAGATCTACAGCAAAGAGATTCGTTACCAGTACTGACATTGCAATAGAGGACAGCGTGGTCTCCTCAAGTTTTGTCATGATAAGACCTGCTCCATTGCAGCGTTTTTCAGTGCTGAAAAATCTTTCAACTTCTATTCTGTCAGTGTTATCCTGGTATTCCTCTTTGGTACTTTTCTTATCCTTTGAAGGACGTCCAAGCTTCGGACCAGACATTGTAATGTTATGGTCTTTGCAGAAATTACGGTTGTCGCGTGTTCTATAGATCTGATCTACCAGAACACGTTTGGGATAATGCCCTGTACGCTCCTTATAACGGTTCATGGCATCTACAAAAATGGTATTCTCATTGTATGCATCAAAGGACAGCTTTTCCAGTCTTGCATGTCCTTTTTCATCTATGCTGACATCATATTTTGCGCCAAATTCCACTGGTGACTTGGCTTTTCCCCGGACAATCGGACGCAGATAGGGCTGGCTGATGCTGACAATACGATCCTCCACACTATGGGTTTTATTCTCATACATGTATTTCTGCTGTTCGTAGAGCTTCTGGATGGTAAGGTAGTAGTCTATGTGCTTTGAAGGCAGCGCATAGCCCGCTTCCATATAGTCTTCCAGGTACTCTAAATCACGCTTGACATAGCCAAGCTGCTTCCTGATTGTTGCACGTATTTTCTTTTCTGTACGCTTTTTGGACTTTGCAAGTGCAAGATACTCTTTTCTGGCTATCCTGCGGTAGGTGCGGGGCTTATCCCATGGATGATAGTTCTTGTGAAAATAGTCAATCATATCCTCAAGCTTCTCACGTGCTTCATTGAGAAGAGAAAAATCTTGTGGATATCTTATGTTGGATGGAGAGCAGGTGGCATCAAGAATCGCTGTCCCAAGATTTTCAATGTCATCTGAGCGTGTATTGGCAGCCTTTGCATTTTTGCTTTCGTTCTTGGGTTCATGCTCTTTTGTAACGCCACTGATTTCAAGGATGTACTCGTTTACTTCCATCAGGTAGTCAGCAGTCAGACGCTTGCGAAAACTGACAATGACAGAAGGCTTTATTGGTGCTTGATGACTGAATTTCTCCATTCCAAGGAAGTACTGCAGATATGGGTTTTCCTGAATCTCTTTTATGACATCTCTGTCAGAAAGTTTCTTGCGCTTCTGAATGATCAATACACCAAGAGCCATTCTAAACGGAGTCGCCGGACGACCTGTCTTGGAAGGGAACATTGCCACATATTTTGCTTCCATTTTGCTCCATGGAATGGCATGAGCCAGCTTGATCCACTCATTAATAGGATCGAGCTCCATGCCACATGACTGGTTGAAGTCGAACAGTGTAATTTGACGATTTTTACGTTTTTCAGGAATATACATGAGCTTTGTGCCTCCAAAATGCAAAGTTTTTTGTCTGAATGCTAATTTACATATGCATTTATTATAGCGCAAACCCTATATAAAATCCACTATTTATCTGTGTTTTTTAGTTAATGAGCAGGCGCTAATTATATTTCAATGCCTTTTTGAGAGCTGCTGAAATCGCCGTTCCCACAACAAAGCAGACAATTGCCTCAACCAGTCCGTTGACACCTACAAATGCTAAAATGAACAGCAATGCATTTTTTTGCACCAAGAGCTGATACAAATGACTGGATGTATTCCGTATTGTAAAATCCAATCACTAACATTCCCATAAAAAATGTGGTGTTCAGCAGCGGACAACAAAGGTTGCTGATCGTAACAGATGCACCTGACGGCAGCTTTGTTTTACGAAGTCCTTTATAGATCAGACCTGTCAGCCATCCCATTAAAATACGGGTAGGTACGCATACTAAAAATGTTAAAAATCCGTTGATTCCAAGCAGTGCAGCACCAAATGGGCTCATGCCGAAGCACTGGATGAAACTTGTAACACCGAACACGCCGCCTAAGATTGCGCCTGCCGCCGGTCCTAACGTAACAGCTCCTACCGCTACCGGAACGACGATCAGCGTGATCTCAAGACCAGCTGTTCTGATATATCCGATCGGGGTAAAAGCCATGATGAGAATGATAGCAACTAAAAGTGCCATCTCCACAAGATACTTTGTGGAAAACTTTTTCTGAGTCATAGTCTCTTCCTCTTTTCTTGTAATATGTAATTTTACAACATTATTAATGTATAACACTTGCATGCTCATTCCGCAATCCCTGTCTCTTATACACATCTGACGCT
>USQO01000129.1 GCA_900556845.1 uncultured Bacteroides sp.
TCGTCGGCAGCGTCAGATGTGTATAAGAGACAGGTTTCTCTTGTCAATTATAGAAAGTAATGATGAGCAGGACAATTGCTATTTCATTTGTGTTTATTTGGGTATTATTAAAAAAACAGTTGTTTTATGACATTGCGATTAAAACGAATTAAGACGAGCTTTTGGTGCATTTTATTGTGTACAGGTTTTCTTTATTTTTTATCTGGTTGTTCTTCTGAACAGGATCTGGATGGTGGAATAACTGGTGATGAGTTTTTGCATTTTGAATTTAAAAAAACAGAAACGAGAGCAACATTAGATACTGACGGTAGTGGTTCTTTTTCTGAAGGTGATAAGATTGGACTATATATTAGTAGTAATCTTGGCGTACAGTATCGTGAGTTGACTTTTCATGATGGGACGTGGACTCCCCTTTTAAGACGTTCGGACTTTGGACCGGGCATTCTTTCACTCGCGGCACATTATCCGGCACAATCGGAAAAAGCTTCATCAGATTTGGATTTTCAGATAAAGACAGATCAAAGTGCATCCGGAAAATCTGAATCTGATTTATTGTTTGCCCGTACTATACTAGAAGAGGGAAATTATGATGCCGTTTTTTCTTTCAGGCATCTTATGCATCGTTTGCGGATAGAACTGAAAGGCTCGGTAGACAATGTTTTGATTCAGGCAAGAAGTAAAACTGCCGGAAGTGTTAATTTGCTGACAGGTGAAATAGGTCCGTTGTATGGTGATTTTGAATGGATTACTCCATTTGCAGATAAGAATGGGCATATGGAGGTAATTATTCTTCCTCAGGCGGCTGAGCCATATCGTGCTGAAGAGGGATTGCTCAAAATTAAGGCAAATGACAAGGAGATACATTATATGGCTCCGGAAAAACTAGAGGATGGCAATAATCTTTCGAAGTTTGAATCAGGAAAAGAAACCAATATCGTATTACAGTTGAGTGAAGGTAATATTGATGGAGAATGGGCTAATAAGAAGGTTTGGGTTTATGGAATAAAGGAACCGGAAGAAGGGGCCTGGAAGCAGATTTATCCTAATTTGTTCTCTACATATTATTTGTTTTGGAAGCAGGAATACGGGTGGTATGATTGTAATAAGCGCAATCCATCTGCCCTTCCGGGTGGAGTGCCTGATGGAATGATGTGCTGGGCAGCGTCGGCCTCTAATATGTTGCATTGGTGGATATCACAGAATATTGAGTATGTGAAAAAATACAATTATCAGGGTCCGGATTATACATACCCCTTAAAGAAGCCGCAGGAAAGTGATATCTTTCAGCATTTTATTAATGTTTTCGCAGATGATGCCGGCTTTATTGATGAAGGTATTAACTGGTTTCTTCACGGGATAAAGCCAAGTTATCCGCCATATGATTATCCCGGAAATTACGGAGGGTATTTTAAAGATGTATTTCCGGCTGGAGTCAAGTTATCCCAAAACCATGCAGGAATGGGTAAAGTTCGTTTTAATCAGGTTATAAAGGATGCTTTGAAAAATAGGAAGGCAATAGGTCTGAGTGCTGGGAAAGTCCGTTCCAGTCATGCAATGACTATTTGGGGAGCTGAATTTGATGAGGAAGGTAATGTTTCTTATATTTACTTGGCTGATAACAATGACCGTAATCAGTTTGAAGTATGGGGAGTTGGCTGTATGCGTTATCAAATTGTGTACCTTCCTTTGCCGGAGGGGGGAGACATGACTCATTACAAGACCGGGTTTTATGAAATGCCAAACTCTTCGACTCCGATTAACCGTTTGGTTACCGTAGAACTAGGGCAGGAGTATTGGGAAAAGTATCTAAAGAAATAAAATTATAATGTCATTTAATATATTAACAAAGATGAGAAAGGTTTATTATTTATTGTTTACAGCAGTGTTAGTTGGTTTGGTTTCTTGTACATCTAATGATGAGCTTGAATCTGTTGACAAGAAAATTAATCTGAAAACAGCAATTGAAGCAAAAACTCCGACAAAAAGTCCGGTGTTGGATGAGAACGGCAATGGTAATTTCAGTAAGGATGATGTGTTTAATTTGCTTGTAGTGAATGCTGAAGGTAAATATAATGAATTTAATTATGTTGTAGGAACTTCTCAACTTTACTGGAAGGATATCACAGTTGATGGTGCTAATGCAGCTTTTGCTGCTTGCTATCCATCTCAAAATATAGTTGACGGAAAGTTCTTGTTTGATTTAGCTACGGCTTCGGATAAAGATTTGCTTTTAGCATTTGTTTCAGATGTAGCGGTTGGAAGTGAATCGTCAATAAATCTCAACTTTAAGCATGCGATGCATTGTATAAAGGTGAAATTTACGGCAGAAGCTGGGGTTGATATTGATAAGATTCAGACAACCTGCTCTTCTAAGTCCAGTTGTGAGGTTAATTTATTGGATGGCTCTGTCAATGTGAGTGATACAGATAAAACCAGTTTTTCAGAAACGGGGGATAATGTATCATTTCTTGTTGTTCCACAAAATGCTTCGGACGTTACGCTTGAAGTAAAAATTGGAAGTATTACGAAGACATTTACAATTGGCACTCTAAGCCCTGATTTGAGCAAACTTAATGGAGGAATGCAACTAGAGCTGGGATTTACCGTAAAGAAAGATAATATTGAGATAGAAAATATTGCTATCTCCGGATGGGAAAACCAAGGGAGTATTAATGGTGAAATCTGTCTCTTATACA
>USQO01000130.1 GCA_900556845.1 uncultured Bacteroides sp.
TCAGAACGAACATCTGAACGTAGAAGATGCACTGACACAATCGGAAGCATTTCTTATCAAGTACAAAAACGCAATTATTGGCGGTGTTGTTGCTGTGATTATTATTGTAGCAGGTTTTATCATGTACAAAAACCTCTATGCTGAACCACGTGAAGAAAAAGCACAAGCAGCTCTTTTCAAAGGACAGGAATACTTTGAACAGGATGCTTTTGAACAGGCTTTAAACGGTGACAGCATCGGTTACACAGGTTTCCTGAAAGTAGCTGATGAGTACAGCGGAACAAAAGCTGCTAATTTGGCAAAAGCTTATGCTGGTATTTGCTACGCACAACTTGGCAAATATGAAGAAGCAGTGAAGATGCTGGATAGCTTCAATGGAAAAGACCAAATGGTTGCTCCGGCAATCTTGGGTGCTGCAGGTAACTGCTATGCACAACTTGGCCAACTGGACAAAGCTGCCTCTACTTTACTGTCGGCAGCAGACAAAGCTGACAACAACACATTAAGCCCGATTTTCCTGATACAAGCCGGAGAAATCCTGGTAAAACAAGGAAAATATGACGATGCAGTAAACGCTTACACTAAGATCAAGGATAAATACTTCCAGTCTTATCAAGCTATGGACATCGACAAATATATCGAACAGGCTAAATTGATGAAAAAATAATACCTTATTATATAAGGAGATCGAGGCACGGATTACACCGGATTAAGCGGATTATCTATTAAAACCGTGGAATCCGTGAAATCCGTGCCTTTCTTCTTAATTTCCCATACTTTCAAACTTCATTTTATAATTCTCAACTTTTAATTTACTATGGCAACAGCTTACCATAACTTATCCGAATATGATTTCAATTCCGTTCCGAATGCAGAAGCAATGAAATTTGGCATTGTCGTATCCGAATGGAACTTCAATATTACCGGTGCTTTACTGAAAGGCGCAGTCGATACATTAAAAAAACATGGAGCAAAAGACGAAAATATTCTGGTAAAAACTGTACCGGGAAGTTTCGAACTAACTTTTGGCGCCAATCAAATGATGGAAAATTGCGATCTTGATGCAATTATTGCAATTGGTTGCGTAATTAAAGGAGATACTCCACATTTTGATTATGTTTGTATGGGAGCGACTCAAGGAATTACCGAATTAAACGCAACTGGCGATATACCAGTTATTTACGGATTAATTACCACAAATACAATGGAGCAAGCAGAGGATCGTGCCGGTGGCAAACTGGGTAACAAAGGAGACGAATGTGCAATTACTGCAATAAAAATGATCGATTTTGTTTGGAGTTTAAATAAATAGTTGTATCTTTGCACCGCAATTGAGAAACAAACCTCCTCAAAAGCAAAAAAGGGCAAATACCAGAGTGGCCAAATGGGGCAGACTGTAAATCTGCTGTCTTTCGACTTCGGTGGTTCGAATCCATCTTTGCCCACAAAAATTGCGGAAGTAGCTCAGTTGATAGAGCATTAGCCTTCCAAGCTGAGGGTCGCGGGTTTGAGCCCCGTCTTCCGCTCTAAAGAGAATCTGAGAAATTAGATTCTCTTTTTTTATATATAACCCTAACATCCTAACCACATATGAGAACTCCTTCACAAACACATGTGCTCGGACTGGCACATCCTCCCATCCCCATTGTGCGCCTTGCTTTCATTGGGCTTGGCAATAGAGGTGTATTGACTTTACAGCGTTATCTGCAAATCGAAGGAATCGAGATTAAAGCACTATGCGAAATCAGGGAAGGTAACCTGACTAAAGCGCAGAAAATTCTCTGGGAAGCAGGCTATCCCCAGCCGGATGGTTATACCGGGGCGGATGGATGGAAACAAATGTGTGAACGGAATGATATTGACCTGGTGTTTATCTGTACCGATTGGCTGACACATACTCCCATGGCAGTTTATGCTATGGAACACGGTAAACACGTAGCCATCGAAGTTCCGGCAGCCATGACCGTAGAAGAATGCTGGAAGCTGGTAGATACAGCCGAGAAGACAAGGCAACACTGTATGATGCTTGAAAACTGTTGCTACGATCCATTTGCATTGACCACACTGAATATGGCACAACAGGGTGTATTCGGAGAGATAACGCACGTAGAGGGAGCATACATACATGATCTGCGCTCTATCTACTTCGCCGACGAAAGTAAAGGAGGATTTCACAATCATTGGGGGAGGAAATATAGCATAGAGCATACCGGTAACCCCTATCCTACTCACGGCTTAGGCCCCATTTGCCAGGTACTGAATATTCATCGGGGAGACCGCATGAATTATCTCGTTTCATTATCGAGTCTGCAAGCCGGCATGACGTCGTACGCCCGTAAGACATTCGGAGAAAATTCTCCCGAAGCCCGTCAAAAGTATCGGTTGGGAGATATGAACACCACCTTGATTCACACAATGAAAGGCAAGAGTATCATGGTTCAGTATAATGTCGTCACTCCACGCCCGTACAGCCGCCTCCATACAATCTGTGGTACAGAAGGCTTTGCCCAGAAGTATCCCGTTCCCTGTATCGCCCTTGAACCCGATGCAAGTGCTCCTCTCGAAGGAAAAGCGCTTGAAGATATTATGGAACGCTACAAACACCCTTTTACAGCTACTTACGGTGCAGAAGCCCATCGGA
>USQO01000131.1 GCA_900556845.1 uncultured Bacteroides sp.
GTGTTGGAGTGATATAAACACAATGTTTCTGAAGTGCCGTAAGAAAGAAAAAAGCATACATGACGTCAAAAGTATGAGCATTTTTGGAGTTTCTAATTTGCTTTCAGAAGACTACATCATCACAATGATAAACTCAACCTTGATTAGTCATTATGTTGACAACTTCGTCAATAATACTCAGACATTTCAGATTAATGATGCACGTCAGTTACCCATCATCATTCCTACATCGACAGATGATGAGCAGGCAAAATCATTTGTCTCAAATGCAATTAAAATAAAGAAAGGACACACAACGAACAATGCTCTTGATGTCATCCAGAAAGAAGTGGATTCTTATGTTGAGAAAATTTATAATCTCTAAACACAGAGGGATTTTGTTGGAATAATGTTTTGACAACATATATGAAATGCAAAAAGAAAGAAAAGACTGTACAAAGCACAGAAAGCATGAGTTTCGGTTGTGTAAATTAAACTGTGTCATGCTCTATTCTCATTCAATCTCATCGGTCGGGGAACGGCCAGCGCCAAGGGGCGGGACCACCCGTCCCGACGAGTGTAAAATTACAACAATTTAAACCTGTCTCCAAATTTTATCGCCAGTTGTTGTGCAATGGCTCCCCAGTTAGCCAGTGGCATGGTCCATTTCTTGCGTATATTGCGGTAAGCGAGGTAAACCAGTTTCTCAAGGGCGGTGTCGTTAGGGAACACGCCCTTGTTTTTTGTCACTTTCCGTATCTGGCGATGATAGCCCTCAACTGTATTTGTGGTATAAATCATACGGCGTATATCCGATGTGAACTGGAAGTATTCAGTAAGTTTTTCCCAGTTGTCCTGCCATGACTTGATGACAATAGGATATTTTTCTCCCCATTTCTCATTCAGATTAAAAAGTTCCGTTTCAGCTGCTTCTTTACTTACCGCACCATAAACCCGTTTCAAGTCTTTGAGGAATTCCTTCTGATGCTTGCTACCGACATATTTAATGGAGTTACGTATCTGGTGGACGATGCAAAGTTGTACTGTTGTGTTCGGGAAAACACTTTGGATGGCATCCGGAAAGCCTTTCAGACCATCAACGCAAGCAATAAGGATATCATGAACTCCACGGTTCTGCAAGTCCGTCAGTACGTTTAACCAGAAATTGGCTCCCTCGTTTTTAGAGATATACATGCCAAGCAAATCCTTGTGCCCTTCCTTGTCGACACCTAAGACGTTATAGATTGCGCGGGTAACGGCACACCCTCTCTCGTCAGTGACTTTGTAATGGATTGCGTCCATCCAGACTATCGGATAGACAGCATCAAGGGTACGGGAACGCCAGGCCTTTATTTCCGGGAGAACACGGTCGGTTATGGAACTGATCGTTTCGGCAGAGACACGGTTGCCGAGATTTTCCTCCATCCAGTCACTGATCTCGCGTGTGCTGTTACCAAGGGCATAAAGTCCGATGATACGGTCCGCCACGCCCTCCGCCAGGATGGTCTCACGTTTCTTTATAAACTGAGGCTCAAAACTTGAATTACGGTCACGAGGGGTAGACACTGTGACTTCACCCAATGGAGTCTGGACTTGCTTCTGCATTTTACCATTACGACGATTGCCCAACTGACGTTCTTCATCGGTAAGATGCGCATCCATTTCACCTTCCAAGGCTGCATTCAAGATACTTTCCAATAAGGGGGCAAAAGCACCATCCTTACCTAACAAAGGCTTACCGGCTTTCAGCTGCTCTATTGCCTTGTTCTTGATACTTTCAAAATCAAATTCTTCTTTCATAAAAAAACTGTGTTAGCAAAATTAATATTTTATTCCTTGCTGACACAGTTTAAATTACATCTTCTGAGTTTCTTTTCTTGTGTCAACCAGGTTCCAGAGTTCTATCTGATTTCTTTAATGAACTCTAGATTTGCAGCTATATACGTTGATAACTTTATTAATTCGACTTCTCATTGTACAACAGGAGATGCTAAATTAATTCCTGTATTAATTCCAGATAATGAGATATTAAAATCGTGTAACAGATTATTTACCAGTGCTTTTGAGTTAAAAAAGTCTGTTGCTAAAGGTATAACAACAGACATATCAATTCAATCAGAGTTGGAAATAATAGAAGAGGAAAATGACAATTTAATAGCATGCTTATATTCCATATAGTTCTGCTTGTACATAATAATCCAAATCTCGTTGCAATGCTAATAGTTTTTCTTCCGCAGTTGTTCTATCAACCAAGGAAGAAAAACTATCTTTCTTTAAACAAATCGCCTCTTTACATAACTGTTCTATTTTATTCAAAATTTTTAAATTTGGTATTACGATTGGTAACTGCCTCGCATCATTTATTTGGAAATGAGATGTATTGTTCACAAAATTATCTACATAGAGACTAATAAGCTCCGAATTAATAAGGCTAACGTAATACCAATCAGGTATTTGGTTCATAGAGAATAAACTCATACTTAAAACATCAAATACGCCATTACCTTTCAGTCTTGCTTTAAGATAAGTAGAATTTACATCTATCCAACAA
>USQO01000132.1 GCA_900556845.1 uncultured Bacteroides sp.
GAAGGCGGCGGGGAGCGGCACCGGGGAATGACTTCGGGCCAACATGACCCGAAGCTAACGCATAAGAACGCAAAAGCGCCCGGGCGGCATGAAGCCACACGGACGCATGAAATGACATAATAATTAAGGTTCCAACAAATTTCGCATACATAGCCGGAATAACCCGGAGGCGGAGCTATGCTTTTTTTAACTGATGTAGGTCATGGGTGCTATGAAAAAAGGCAAAAATAGACACGGCGGCAATCCTCCTATATGCCGCCGTGGATTTACACGGTGTTAGGTCGTCGTTGGTTTAGGATAGACGAAAAGAAACGGCGGCTCTGATTTTCTCAAAACCGCCGTATCAGTCGATGATACAGAAAAGCGCACGAAATCCTCTGCCCGTCAGCGGTTTTTTTCTTTTCCCCGCTGTGGAGGCAGATGTTTGAATATGTAGGTATGTTTCATGCCGCAAAGGCCAAAACATACCGTGTTAGTCAGTCAATTTGAATTAGAGTTCAATTCTTGCTTTCGATGGCTTATCTTCACAATAGGTAACTTTAATCGTTGTTCCCTTGTCAGGGACTTTGTTTCCTGCGCCAATCCATTTTCGGCAGATGTAATCTTTTCCGTCTATCGTATATTTGACCTTGATAGTATGCGGAAAGGCTGCGCCATCCATAGCGTGAGCGCGGACAGGTTTACGATTCACTTTTAACCACCATTGTTTTGTAACTGAAATTACAGTTCCCATTGTTTCTTTTTCCATAAGTTACCTCCAATGATATTTTTGATTGATGATACCTATTTTCTGTTCAACCTTTTTTCTGTTAAACCTTTTCTTTGTTTGTAGTAAAAGCGGAACGCTGCTGCGCCGGTGGCCACCAACTGCACCAGAATCAGCGCAGCGAACAGGCCGAAGCTCTCATAGTAGAACAGTTCATCCCAAAAATATAGTCTGTTCAAATGATGCCATTTATTGTATTCTAAATTTGTAGGTAAGCTGAACGGGTAACTTACCAAGGGATAGCGGCAACAGATGTCTATCTAACCATACTACCATTGAGATCGAAAAGTATGAATTGAAGAGTACAATAATAGGGTTGATTGAGGATCAACTTTTATTTTTTGTACCTTCATGTTAGAAGCCGTTGTGGACTATTACCTAAAAATAATAGATATAACACAAAGAGAATTATTCAATCTGTCCAAGCATAACAGGAAGGAAAAGATTGAAATTCCATAGGTAGTGGCTTCGTTGACGCGACTAAGTTCAATACGGAAAAATCGGTCTGCAGGTGTGTCAAACAGAAGACACTATTTTTTTATATCTGAGACCGATTGTTTCCGATACAATTTATGGAACATTCAGCACATCATGGACAAACCAAGTCTGAGCCGTGACCATAATGGCAAATGTGCAAATAGCAAAGAGAAGTACTTCAGCCACAGCATTGACACGGCTGGATTGAAGTTGCTTTTTCAGATTGGCAGGCAAGATTCTTGACAGCAGACAATAAACTAAAAATCCAATACAGGCTCCAGCGGTATTTGTCATCAAGTCATTGATGTCGGAAGAACCCCAGCCAAACATCTGGACAATTTCAACAGCCAAAGAAAACAGAAAGCCAGTCAATGCAACCGTCTTCATGTGATGATATTTCTTGTACAGCAGCGGCAGGAAAAATCCCAACGGGACAAACAGAATAATATTCAGAATGGTATCAATTGGCCCAGTTATCATACCGATAAATGGAGTCCAAGAAATGTTCGGGCGAAAGGTCATTGTGCTTGTAAAGCCGATGCCTGTGACGGTCAAAAGTCCGAATAAATAATAACCAAAAACAAACACTGCAGCGGTATGGAGAAAACTTTGTGTTCTCCCCAATTTTTTGAGCCACAAGAAATACAGTACGAAGACTGGAACCATAAACACATACCCACTAATTGAGCGGATGAGAATATCAGAAATTGGTATCATTATTATCTCCTTGTCAAATTCAAATTTATTGCCCATTCCAGCATTGAGCATTTTCTCATAAAGCAAACAGAATACTGTCATTAGTAACGACGGTATTCCCATAATGCTAATCGTAAGTCTAATTGTTCAATGTCGATTAGACATTCACTTTTACATTTTGGACAAAAGAGAGGAAAATTTTTAAGTACGGTATCTTCCCGAATTTTGTCGCGTGTTTTATTCCCGCAGACTGGGCAGCGGATGAACTCTGTTTTCTCCATATTGTTCACTCCGAATTGCGATCATTCTTTTTCTTATCCCGATATTTCCGTATGAGTTTATTACGGATAGGAACGCCAACACCAATCAAAAGCACAACTGCCAAAATTGTGAAATCCATACAATCACCTCACATTTCCTTATTCTTCATAACCCGAATGGACAAGAAGATTGAAACCGCATACATCACGACAATAGCAAAAACCGCAAGGAAAACGAGAAGTATCGGAGAAGATTCAACGACTG
>USQO01000133.1 GCA_900556845.1 uncultured Bacteroides sp.
ATCCAGGACGGATATTTTCAAAGGAACAAATATATACACAGGTGTGGAAAGAACCATATTATGGGGCAGACCAGCTAGTTATAGTCAATACCTAAAAGACAAAAAATAGATATTTTTCTTTTATGTTTTGAAACCTAAAAATGAGTAACTTTAACAAACGTAAATCACTTGGATTTTCGTCAAGAAGCTCCTATGGTTTTATATAGCTGCATCTTTATGCAGCTGCTAAAGCAGGTCTTTGATACTGCTTACAGTGTTCTTCTGGTGACCGAAGCTCAAATGCCTTTTCATCACGAAGAACAGCAAATACGATGTTGCAGACTTTATGCATTACAGCACCGATTGCAACCATCTTAGGCTTTTGTCCAGACTTTAATTCGTAATACTTACGGAGGTATGGATTGATGCCCTCTCCATTACGTTTTGTACGAATGGAGGCGAGTGCTACTGCAAAGATAGCACGGCGCGCGATTCTGGAGCCACGTTTGCTCATATGTAACTGAGTGCCAACGAATTTTCCAGATTCATTTACTTCAGGATCTAATCCGAAGTAAGCAAAAAGTTGTTTTGGATTACGGAATGCTGAGAAATCACCTATTTCGCACATGATTGTTACAGCAGTCAGAAAGCCAACACCTGGGATTGTATTTAAAAGTTTAATCTGCTGAATAAACTTCTCGTTTTTATTGAATGTAATCAGCTGCCTAATACGATTCAGTATGGAATCCAAAGCAGAATCAAGCTTTTCAACAAGGTCCAAAGTTAAAAAGATATTGAAGTAGATACTGTCTATTTGACATCCAAATGTCTTTGCAGCATTAGCTGCAGCACAGAGTTTCTCATATCTTTCAGAAGCTTTGGCAAGACCTTTTCGTGAAGCTTTTGATATTTTTTCAATCATGGTCTTCTTATGACCACGAAGTATCTTGTCTGGAGTACCGTACTGGCGAAGAATCATTGTTGAGGTCTTGCCGGTAACATCACAGAAAACGTCAAGATACTGAGGAAACACGGTATGCAGGTCTCCTTTAAGTTTATTGATATGAGCAGAACGCTCATCAGTTAAATCGTAATACTTACGGGTAAGGCTACGCAGTTCAAGAACCAGCTTTGCTGGGAACTGGGAAACAGGAATATCTTTTGATAATCCTAGTTTGGCAATACCTTTAGAATCGATTTTATCATTTTTTACTTTTCTGATATTTCCATTCTTAGTAGAATGTGTAATAATAGGATTGATTATGGACGCGTTAAAACCACAATCAACAAGATAGCAGAAGAGCGGGAAATGATAAATCCCAGTGGATTCTAGAAAGGTGCGACTTTCTAAGGAATACAGCTCTTCTGCTTTTTTAATTTCAGAAACAGCTCGTTCCAAAGAATCCTTATTATTGTGAGTAATCTTGAAAGGTTTCAAGATCACTGTTTCGTCTGGCGCAAGAATTGTCATAAAGCTAAAAGCTGAACCGACATCAATGCCGACGGAAATATAGTTTTTGTTATGCATTATATGCTCCTTCCGATAGGGTTCCATAAAAAACAATGAATACACTACCTGGCGCGTTATACGGGTATAGCTTAATTGCTCCCAACCAGCCTAAAACATAAATTTTCATTGATGGAATGACAGTCTTAAGTTACGGGTATTACTGGACATAAGCCAGCTCCCTAGGAGAAAATCGTCCTTTTCCCTATCCAATGGAAAATAATACCTTATGTAACAGACATAGTCTAGGAGTGAATAATCATACAAAAATGTATGTAACTTATACACGTATCTATGGTTGGAGTGATTATGGAGGAGAATCCTCTTACCAACCAGGATATAGATTAGAGAATATGATGTGGATGACCTTATTGGTCTATGACTACATCATACCAGGAGAAAATAACTATGAAAAAATATGAATGTGAACCATGTGGCTATATTTATGATCCGGCAGTAGGAGATCCAGACGCTGGTATCGATCCAGAAACTGCATTTGAGGATATTCCAGATGACTGGACATGCCCAATCTGCGGATTAGGAAAAGATGTTTTCGTTCCTGTAGAAGACTAAGCAGAAAATGCAGGTACAAAACTGCCAGACATTAAAAGATCCTAAGAGAACATATAAAAGAAATGGAGGTCAAATTATGACTTACGATTTAAACATTACCTTTGATGACAATTTAGTAACAGGAAATGAAACAATTGATACCCAGCATAAAGAATTGATCGACCGTATCCAGAACTTTGTAACTGCCTGTCAAAATGGCGACAGCAAAGTAAAAGCAATCAAAATGCTGGATTATCTGGATGAATATACTGACTTTCATTTCAAAGAAGAGGAAAAGCTTCAGGAAAAATCCGGTTATCCAGAGCGTGAAAACCATCATGAAAAACATGAAGAGTTTAAAAAGACAATTCAGGAACTGCAAGAATACCTTCAGG
>USQO01000134.1 GCA_900556845.1 uncultured Bacteroides sp.
TCGTGGGCTCGGAGATGTGTATAAGAGACAGTTCTAATCTCAATTTATAGAAATAGCTATTGTAGCTTTTTTATAAAGACAAGACCATAAGTATCATTGCCTTCACGACCTGCAGCCATAACTTCTATAAAGAACGAAGTACCAGCTTCAAATTCATCAACTTTGAAGCGATAAGAAACCGTCTCACAGTCTTCTGTCAACAGAATATCATGCTTTACCTCTGCTAACTGTTCATCACGTTTTAGCAATCTCAAATTTCCTAAATGGAAATCATTGCTACCCTTTGTACGCACAAAAGTAACTTCATATTCTCCATTACCCGCAATCTTACCAGTGCATTCAAATTTCCAGGCCGATAAAACAGACTGCACCTGCAATGGCTTCCATTCTGAAACATAAGTACCATATTTCGCATAAGCCGAGTAATCGGGTGCAAAATAAATTGGAAGTGAATATTTACGAGGCGAAACAACTGTCATCGCATGAAAATCACTTTTTTGATCAACAGTTACAGGTCCATCGTAACGTGGGGAATGCACTGTTGGATATACACCATTGGTCGTATATACTATTTCAGCACCATCAACCGACGGAGATAATACAAATTCAGTTTTCCCATCGGGAAGTTTTTTTTCTGATGTAATAATTGGCTCCGGCACCCGATAATTGCAACCACAATAATCCAGACGTTTGTAATGACGGCTCACCCTATCTGAGAAATCAGCATAATCACGATCTTTCATTTTGCCCCATGCCACTTCTGATAAAGCGAGTAAGCGAGGGAAAGTCAAATACTCAGCATAATTCTCAGAGCGATTTTCATCCAGTAAAGGAATTTCCTGTAACACTGTTCCATGGATAAATTGATCACTCCAAAAGCATCCTTGTACACCCAATACCGTTGATGAAGAACTGTAGTCATTTATCGGCATTGAATAACATTTTTCCAAAGATATTGGCGGCATCCAACCAGCAGCTTTAACTTCTCCAGGCGTTGCACTTTCAGGAAAGTCGAAGTACATGTGTGTTGCAGGTGTCAACACAGCCTTATGACCTGTTTGTGTAGCTTGCAAAGTATCTGACACATTATGCCAATAAACAGAGACAACAGGATTCTTTATTTCACCTCTCTGAATAATCTCCTCCCAACCAATAACCGTACGATTGTATTTTTTCATCATATCAGAAACCACATTGGTAAGATACCCTTGCAGCTCAGAAGCCTTTTTAAGCCCCTCACGTTGCATTACAGCCTGACATTTAGGACATTCCTCCCATCTTGTATATACTGCTTCATCACCGCCAATATTGATATAGGGTGATGGAAAAAGTTCTACCGTTTCTTTCAATACATCCTCTAAAAACTGATATGAACTTTCTTTACCCACACACAGCAGGTCTCTACTGATAAAATGCTGAACAGGTACCTCGTGCTGTATTTCTGTACATGACAGCCAAGGATAAGCTACAACTGCAGAAAGCATGTGAGCAGGAAACTCTATTTCCGGAATTATTTCAACATTCCTAAATTGAGCATATTCTATAATCTCTTTAATATCCTCCTGTGTATAATATCCTCCCAAACGATGTGTATTATTTCCTGCCCAAGCCCCCACTTCAGTTAAACGCGGATATTTCTTTATTTCCAATCTCCAACCAGAATCATCAATTAAATGAAATTGCAGCTTATTAAGTTTATACATTGCCATTCTGTCAATATATTTCTTAACAAACTCCTTATCATAAAAATATCTGGCAACGTCTAGCATCATTCCTCTCCAAGGACGCTCCGGAGCATCAAACAAAGAAATAGCGGGAACTTCCCACAAAACCCCTTTCTGTCTTTCAGAACTATATATTTCGGCAGGAAATAACTGTAATAAACTTTGGATTGCATAAAAAACGCCAGCAGGATCTGAGCCAGATAAACTTACATTTTGAGAAGTTACTATTAATTTATATCCTTCAGCCTTATTGATTTCTGGAGATAAAGTTAACTGTATACCTTTTTTCCCTTTTCCTTCCCTTAATTTGAAATCCCAACCTGTAGGTTTACTTAAAGCATCAGCTAAATATTCTGCATATTTTTCTAAAGAAGAATCATAATAAATAACAGTCTTGTCTGTCAATACGTAACTTCCAGAATTCTGCTCTATCGATATTGGTTTCGGAATAATGGAAATCTCATTGGCTCCATAAGCCAATGTACTTTGAATCCCCAAGACAGTGCATAAGATGGCACTAAACAAGGTCGTCTTTTTCATAGAAATTGATAAATTAAGTAAAAATACAATATATCTATTTAATTCTTAGATAAAAAAAGCCCCCAATATCATCGATACTGAGGGCCCTGACTAAAACGGCGACTACCTACTCTCCCACAAAT
>USQO01000135.1 GCA_900556845.1 uncultured Bacteroides sp.
CTGTTATTGTCCAAATTTTAGCATCACCATTCGCTGCTATAACTTTATACTTTCTAGGCGAACTCCAATCACCAGGAGTTCCTAACTTCGGAGAGCCATCAACGGGCTCTACTTTTGCAGCTGTTGAAACATTTACATACCCCCATAACTTCGTTACAGAAACATTATTTCTTTCCGTTTCCGTAAAACTACCATTGGCATCTGGGACTGTTATATCGACATCAACCGTAGCAGCTTCACTATTTATATCATAACTGCAAGAAAGTTCTTTTTCAACCATTACAGGTTCCCCTGTTATCTGATCTTTATCCGGACCGGCAAAGCGATAGTAGAATCCAACTTTTGTTATTTCAGCATCTTCATAAACAGGCAGATCTTCCCAACATGCCGTCATAAAAGGCATACACAATAAAATTATAATCCATTTAATATTCAATAGTTTCATACTCTTCATTTTTTATTTTATTTAATTACCATCCAGGATTCTGATCTGCATCTTCTATTGCAGCATTCGCATTGATTACTGATTGAGGTATTGGGAACAAATACCCACGCTCCGGTTTAAATTCACGCTGGTCATTCAGAAATTGTACATTACCAATATATACGGCTGTACCATCTGCTGCTATTTCAGGGAAGGTTGCAGGACAATTCAATTCATTGATCATACCACCCGGCTGATTTCCTTCATTTGCCTCATATCCATATTTTCCCCAACGCAACAAACTCCAATAAAGATCATCTTCCATCACAAATTCAACCCTACGTTCACGTTTATAGTCTTCCCATGCTGCTTCTAAAGTACTTGCTTCAGACGCAGGTAAACCTCCATGTATTGTACGAGTTTGATTCAATGCAGCTACAGCTTCAGATAATTTTGATGGATCACTTTTTGCCAAACATAATAAAGCTTCTGCTTTATTCAACACTGCACGACCATATCTGAAAATTACATAGTGATAATCAGTATACACATTATAATAAATACGTGGAGAAACATTATACATACTTTTTCTCCATGCGTAATTTGTCAAAGGAACATGGTCATTGCCATAGTTACGAGTACACATTCTATACATATTTCCTTTTTGGCGCATACGCAATGTCTCATTATAATATTCAGAGCCATCATGCAAAATTGTTGCATCAAAACGTTTATCGCGATACTGATACATAAGTGTTGCTATATCTTCACCATTTTTTGTCTTATAAGCCAGTGATTGTGCAACTAATTCTTTGTCATCCTGTGGAGGAACCAAAGTTTTAATTTCATCTATCGATACAGCAACTGTAGCATTTTTAAATTGCGAAGTTTCATTCCATCTCTTTGCCTTGCCATCTAATTGGTCAATAACTAAATAGTTATCTACCAAATTCTGGCTAGGAGTAAATTCTAACCAACCTTCGAACACTAAATCAGCATTCCAGTGAGGTCCACATCCTGTCTGATCCATTTTAACATTCGGAACATTAGGCTGCATGCTAATCATCTGCACACTCTGACACTGCGTATTATCTTTACTATAATAGTGTCCCAATATAATTTCCGGAGAAGAATAAGCACCTTCTTCATTAAAAATACTTCCATAATTAGCATCCAAAGAAACTCCTTGAATTTCATTCACCGCATTAACGGCTTCTTCATACAAATTTTTCTCACCCAAACCATTTGCCCCTAAATAAGCACCTGCAGTCAAACAAATTTCAGATTTTAGCACACGGGCTGCATTCTTGGTAAAACGACCCGCTTCAGCTGTTTCAGGTAAACCTGCTATTGCATCATTAACATCCTGCATGACATAAGTATAACTTTCTTTCATATCTTTAGTCAGCGGAAGATTAAACTCATCATCGGCTGTCAAAACTCGATCTACCCAAATAAAGCGTCCACAATGCCTTGCCTGATAAAAATAAATCATAGCACGCATCATTTTACCCTCAGCTATAGCCTGTTTTCGATAATCTTCAGTAATACCCGTTGCAGTCTGCGCTTTTTCAATTAGCAAATTACAAGCACGAACTTTATCAAAATAACCAAATCCCCAGTCCCATTCACGTGTGCGAAGTCCACGAGCTTCATCCGAACAAACTCCTCTTACAGCAACTGCATTGGTCGTAAAGACTTTATCCATAGTAGCAAAATCTTGATACAAACCAATCATATTACTCATCGTTTGTATAATATAGGCTTCTATACCACTCTTATCTCCCCATACCATGTCTTCACTTACACTTGCAGTAGGTTTGGTATCTAAAAAATCATTACAGCTTTGCAAACTTAAAGCTCCTACTAAAGCTGCAAACAATGATATATTTTTTAATTTCATATTAACCCGTTGGCGGAATTAAATCAGCGCATATTTAACTTTGCCAATGGGTTTGTTA
>USQO01000136.1 GCA_900556845.1 uncultured Bacteroides sp.
CAAACTGATGTAAGATAAAATTACTCAGTTTGGAGGTTATTTTTATGGCAAGAAGCAATGCCAGACTGGAAGTATCAGGCGCAGGAAAGACAGAGGATGGACTGGTACAATATAATGAGGAAGTCAACAAGCTGGGAGATGATCTGAGGGAATTGTATGGAAATGTGGGGGAAATACTTGGCAGGATCAGGGATGGAACACTGGAGGCAGATATTTACGGAGCAGAGAGCATAAAAGCAGAAGCTGTGACGGAGAAATGGAGTAATCTGGGATGGTGAGGGATTTTTCGCAGAAAACAGTACAGGAACTGTATGAGACCATCCGTGTGAACGTGGATGAAGAAGAGCAGTGGAAAGTATTTGACTTTGTAGAAGATTTTTTTATGGAAGAACTGGAAATCGGAGATTATATCAATGATATTAACAGTTACCATTTACATATGTTTGACAAACATGATGTGACAACAAAGAAGTTTGATGCTATAGTAGAAAAAGCAGGGAAAGTGGATGCAAACTATGCGGCACAGATAGAAGGATACTGCAGCCTGCTTGGAGAATACGGGAAAAAATTTGAGGCTGTATGTGCCATGCTGCAGCCGGAGAAACTGAGATTATCCCCGGATAAATACCGCGAAAAACTGGAGGGGATCAATACCGGCTATCAGAATGCCAAGGATACCCACGAGCAGGAACAGTCGGCTTATGAGGCAGAACTGTATGAGATAGAGACTGTCTGGTATAAAAAAATGCTGGACAAAGCGGAAGATTATCTGATACGGAGTGCCGAATGTGTTGTCCTTGGTAATTTTACAGATGAAGTGACAGTACTTGGAGTGGGTGTGCAGATTGTCCTTGGAATTTTTGATCTGGATCTGCCCTGTGACATCCGGGATATCATTGCAGATATAAAGAACCTTGCAGAAACAGACAGGGTAAGATGGGATCTGATCGGAATGCTTGCACTTGACCTTATCGGTCTGATCCCGGTAATAGGAGCACTAAAGTATTCGGATGAAATAGGAACACTGTTCAAAAATGCAGATAAAGTCAGTGTGGTGGCGAGAAGTACAGATGGTGCCGGTGTGCTGGCAAAGCATGCAGATGAGGCTGGAGCATGGCTGCACGGGGGAAAAGTGTTCAGGTATTCGGATGAGACAGCCGAAGCAGTGGCATCCGGAGAAAAGCTGTTAAAGGAAAGCGGGACAATATACGAATCATTTGCCGATATGATGTCACCGGAGGATGCAAAAAGATATTTGGATTTTCTGGAGAATGGAAGCAGAGAAGGATTGACAAGTGCCGAGCTGGCAGGAGTGGAAAAGGCAGATGCATTGCTGGTATCCCAGAAAGTTGGATATGAGGATGTATGGGATTTAAGGAATCCGTGTGATGTGCTGGAGAGTGGTACTTCATCAGAATTGAAGGTTATTGGTACTTACGATAATAATAATTATTTTACTAGAGCTGTAGAGTTTAATGCAGGTTCTGAAGGAACAGGATTTACTTATAAGGTATATCAAAGAAATGATATTGATTGGAATATGGTTAGAACAACTGGGGCAAAGAAAGGAAGAGGTTTATTCCAAAAAGTAGATTCTATTGAATATTGGAAAGCAAGAGGAAGAGATGCTATGAAAGGAGTACAATAAAATATGAGCATTATAAGTAAGTTAAAAGAAATTTTGGATAGTAGCACATATGCAAGAGAAAATCCAGATGAGGTAATACAAACTTTTCAGCGATTAAGTGTGAAAGTATCTAAAGATGTCGAGGAGTTTTTTGTAAATTTTGCAGGACCATTTTGGGAAGAAACATTGGGTATGGAATTTCTTGATATAGTTGAAGATGAGATAAATATCGAGAGTGTGACGATGGAATGTAGAATAGAGCATTCATTTCCTGTGCATTATCTTGTATTAACAGAAATGGTGGCAAATGAAGTAATTGTGCTAAATACCCTAGATGATAAAGTGTATAGGGTGGATTTTGAAGGCGGTGATGAAAAGTTACTGAATGGTGTATTGCAAGCTGAATGGCAGAGTTTTGAAGAGTTCTTGATTGCATATTTTGACTTATAATATGTTTAAGTATGTCTCTACTTAAGTATGTCCACCACCTAAAAAAATAATCATGGTCTTTAAATTAATCGAAACACCTCATACGAAGTAATGCTAGTTGTGAAGATTAATTTAGAGACCTTTCTAGGGCGAAATTTGCCATCTGGGTGTACATAAGGACATCCAGATTCAAAACTTAATTTTGTTTCAGCAAAGATGAAGAACGCATTGTTTTCATGTCACCTGTTGCCGTGAAGACCTGTCTCTTATACACATCTGACGCTGCCGACGATAAGGC
>USQO01000137.1 GCA_900556845.1 uncultured Bacteroides sp.
TCTGCTCCCTACAACAATCCGGCGGTGTGGTTTGCCAAAGATTTTTGAAAATGGGGGCAAAAAAGCAGCAAACCTTTTTCAAGATTTACTGCTTATATGCCGCTGTGATGGGCGATGGTATTAAATTGTCAGCCAGTTCGTCAAACTGGAATTGCGTTTATTTATCTTCCTTTGAAAAAACACCCCATAAAGAAAATGTAATACCTGTTACCAATAAAATAATTCCTATTATCAGCACAGGGAATAACCCCATATCAGATACTGTTTGCCAATATCTCCCCCATTCAGTATTCCACTCTGTTGTATTTTCCACATTCATACTTGCAATTAAAGAAGTGTATAACAACATCAATGTTCCTGCATATCTGTGTCGATTTGTTTGTCCATTTTACCTAACGTAGAATTAACTGAATGTACGTTATATGAGCAAAAATGTTTTTTTCAAAGGCTGGAGAATATTAAACTCAACCCGCCATTCAATATCGTCCGATATTGGCTCAAAGTGTAGGGCAGAGCAAGCAACATGGAGATTTTCTTGCTTGCTGGCACCACACAGGATTGCCGTTGGCCCATCCGCACCGCCGATAATGCCGACACAAACAATATCGTTTTGAGCTTCCGGCGCAAAGTGATTTGTTATAGGAGCGATTTCTAAAGGCTTATCGCCATTGGCACAATCACGGATTAAAATATCATCGTCTGGTTTAGGCGAAAGCGTGTAGCTCATGGCAGTAAAATGCGTCGGATAAAACCAACGGTCAGAGCCAACGCACTTTTGAGAAATTGTCTGCTGCTCCAATTCCCGTACGGTCAATGTGTATTTTGTTCCGCTGGCTGGATGGGAGAAAGAAAACGAATCGCCGGGAGCGTGTGCCTTGAAATGTGGTCCTGGGACACGGCGTGACTGCTGCTCCATCGTGAGGGCGAGTGATTTTATCTCAGGGCGGCGTTTGCTTGTCCATGGAAAAGCTGCCCTAAAAATCATCCATCCATAGGATATATCCAAGTCATAGTGTTCCAACGCCCACTTTGCTTCCGTTTCATTGATCATTCCATCTGGCAAACATGGATTAAAGACCACAGAGCAACCATGAGAAGTCTGTATTATTTTCCCGTTCAATTCCAGACGAGGAATAAAGTCAAGGCAAAGCGGATTGTCTAAATCTATTTGCATTTGCTGCTCCTGCGTGAAGTATTCGCAGGAATCATTTTCGGGGTGTAAATCCCACTTTTTCATAAACTTGCGAATGTCCTCTGCGGGGGTACACATACAGAGATCCAAGACAAGTCCCTTGCTGCAAGAATACGCCGCAGGAATCGTCCAATGATGACCAGCCCATTCAAATTGCTGATCTACTCGTATTTCTGTCCCGGCACGGTCTTTTCCCGAATGTCCCCAAAAGTTCCCCTCAAAGTAGACTTTCCACTCCGGGATCGTCGGTTCTGCATCCGGGTTCATATCAGTATCATAATAATCCTCGGTATACTTGATTTTGCTATAATCAAAAGATGTTTGCAGTTCTTTGATATATGTCCACGGCTGCTCCATAGGCTTCAATTTCATTTTCTCGGCAAGCTCCGAAAGTGTCCTTTGCTGTTCCTGCGTTGGAGGATTGTCCTGCAAAAAGGCTTCAAATTGCGCTTCGTCCCACATCCACGCTTGCTCCAAAGCTGCTTCATCGCTGCAAGCAAGGAGCAATCTTAAAAAGTCTGCAAAATTCCTCGCCAGCGGGTGAACAAAATCGGGTGCAGAGTTCATAGGGCTAATGGCAAAAACCATACTCCCAAAGCCCCGAATAAAGCAGAAATGGATACCGTCCACACCTGCCCAACCAAATATAGATGCTCCTTTAGGCGTACAAAAGTATGGTGCATTATCTTCACAGAACTCTACGCCCACGGAGGAAAGGTCGATTTTACTCTGCAAAAACTTCTGAAATGTTCTATCCATAATAATCTCCATAAATACTGCTGGTTTATCTCATTATACACTATTTTTATCAGCGGTCAAAGCGGAACTTCAACAGACTTTCTATCAGCCGCCTGACGATATGCTCCTGCATATCTGTGTTGATCTGTCCATCCATTTTCGCACAAGAGCGAATATACCCGGCATAATGAGATAGAACGGCGGCAACAGCTTCCGGGTCGCCCTCGCTTGCCTTAACGATTGTTT
>USQO01000138.1 GCA_900556845.1 uncultured Bacteroides sp.
TCCATAACGGCTTCTTTCAGTTTTTCCAGGTCATTGGCATCAGGGTGAGACAATGTGAGACCGTTTCAAGTTTTGTGTAAACTCAAAAAACTGACATAAGATTTTATTGATAGTTATTAAGAGCAGAGACCAGATTTTGGTTCTCTGCTCTTATCTGCATTATACAGGTATAAATGCACATGTCAAATAGATTTCCTTAGAATTCTGCTTTTTCCAGCCGTTCTTCAAAGTAGATCTCCAGCTGGGATCGTATCTGGGACCAGTCCCTGCGACGTCCGGTCCATTTTTTAGTGATGTCCATGGTAGCCAGATAGAGCATTTTTAAGAGGCTGTCATCGCTTGGAAAGACAGTCCTGCTTTTGGTGACTTTACGCAGCTGCCGGTTGAATCCTTCAATCGCATTAGTTGTATAAATGAGCTTCCGCACTTCATTGGGATATTTAAAATAAGTGGAAAGTGTAGCCCAGCGTTCGCTCCAGGATTTATAGATCTTCGGATATTTGCTGTTCCATTTTTCACCAAAAGATTCTAATTCCTCCAGGGCTGCAGCTTCATCAGGTGCTGCATAAACCATTTTTAAATCCGCCATAAGTTTTTTCAGATCTTTATAGGATACATAATTCGTGGTATTCCGGATCTGATGGATGATACACTGCTGGATCTCGGTCTTTGGATAAACTGCCTCGATCGCCTGTGGAAATCCGTTCAGTCCATCCACACAGGCGATCAGAATGTCCTGCACACCACGGTTTTTCAATCCGTTAATAATAGACAGCCAGAATTTTGCACCTTCATTTTCCCCGACATACATGCCGATCACATCCTTTTTCCCATCCATATCGATCCCGAGGGCAATGTATACCGCACGTTTCACAATACGCCCTTCACTGCGGACGTGGTAGTGGATCGCATCCATGTAAACAACAGCATATATCTCCTGTAGTGGACGCTCCTGCCATTCCTTTACAAGTGGCATTATTTTATCGGTAATACGGCTAATCGTGCTGTCTGAAATATCCAGATCATAAAGTTCTTTTAAGTGTGCTTCAATGTCTCCCGTGGTCATTCCTTTTGCATACATAGATATGATCTTTTCTTCCATGTCCTGAGTGACCGTATTCTGATATTTTGGTATCAGCTGCGGTTCATACTCCCCTTTGCGGTCCCTTGGGATTGCAATGTCCATATCCCCATAACTGGTACGCATTGTTTTCTTGGAATGTCCATTCCGGCTGTTATCGGTCTCTTTATTGCGGTAATCGTATTTGGAATACCCCAGTTCCTCATTAAGCTCTTCGTCAAGAGCCCCTTCCAATAAAACAGACATCATGTCCCGCATGATGGAATTAACATCGTTTCCGCTTTTGATACTGATATCATTCTCCTTGAGATATCCCTGCATCATTTCGCGCATTGCTGCTTTTTGTGGTGAATCACTTTTTCTTCTTGCCATAATAAAAACCTCCAAACTGAGTAATGTTATCTTACATCAGTTTGAAGGTTTACACAAACTTTGGGACACTCCCAATTCCTTATATTACAGGTGCAAGTAATCTTGAACAAGGAAAAGTCTTGATAAACCGTTGGACGACTACACCTACAATACATGCAACAATAGGTGATCTTTTGCTAACAGTTAAAGGTTCTGGAGTAGGAAAGATGGCTTTCTGTGATATTACAGATGCACACATTGCTAGACAAATCATGGCACTGAGATGTACTACAGCGGTTCATCCTCATTATTTATACATTGCCATATCCGCTATGCTTGATAAAATAACCGCACAAGCAAATGGAATAATTCCAGGTATTCGACGCGAAATTGTGTTAAGTGCGCTCTTGCCTTTACCACCTTCCAGCGAGCAAACAAAAATATGTGAAAAAGCAAATAATACACTTTTGATTATCAACACTATTGTTGATGAAAAAGAAGATTTGCATACTTTGATTTCTACAGCAAAATCGAAAATCCTTGACCTTGCCATTCGTGGTAAGCTTGTGCCGCAAAATCCCTGTCTCTTATACACATCTCCGAGCCCACGA
>USQO01000139.1 GCA_900556845.1 uncultured Bacteroides sp.
CGGAGATGTGTATAAGAGACAGGTCAAAAACGCATGGACAAACCGTCTCGTATGCGTTATATTATTTATAGACAAGAAAATATCTTGTGCTTTCGATAGGAAGTTTAATTGAATACTGTTTACCATGATCGAACGTACGAAGCATGGTGGTCATATAACAGATGTCGATGGTAATATCAAGGCATTCCCCAATTATTAGCTGGAGCAAACAATCAGCTAACTTTCAGAGCTTTACAGAGCTTGACAGAGGGGGTATTCAGAATAACTCAAATTGAATAACTGCGCGTCGCATTCTCGTTACTTTAGCCTGCAAATA
Source organism: uncultured Bacteroides sp. (assembly GCA_900556845.1). Taxonomy (GTDB): domain Bacteria; phylum Bacteroidota; class Bacteroidia; order Bacteroidales; family Bacteroidaceae; genus Phocaeicola. The sequence continues at coordinate 317 of USQO01000139.1, forward strand.
AAAAGTCAATACTAAAATTGAAGAAAGTTAAAAAACTTTACAGGTTAAAAATTAGGCATTAAAATAAGGCCACCACAACCAGTGCTGGTCTGAAAGTAAAAGTTTTGAATTAGCTTGGATCAGGAAGAACAGAAAGATATTCTTTCACTCGTCCATAGTATATTCTGAGAAATTTATTAGCACCTGCAGTCATATAAACATAGTAAGGCTTACCCTGGGTGCGTTTTCTGTCCATGAATTGATATACAGGATCATCCTGAGGCATGGTTTTGATAAGAACATCCATTACTTGAAAAAGAGTCTTTCTTAAATTTGAAGATCCACGTTTGGATGTTGGGACGCTTTTTTGTGCATAGGAACCAGATTCGTTTACCCCAGGATCAACTCCGGCGAATGCAGTAAGGGCTCCTTTATGCGTGAATCTGGTTACATCACCGATCTCAGCCATAAGCTGTGGACCGAGAGATGGACCAATCCCTTTAAACTGCATGACAATTGAGTATTCAGGAAGCTTTGAGGCAGTCTCGTTCATGAGAGTGCGTATTGTTTCGACAGTAACGGAAGTACTGTTGAGCTGATCGATAGCTTGTCTGATGATATGTTTGGTTATTTCATTCTTAGGAAATACTGGAACAAGTTCCTTTGTTTTGGTGTAAATTTCTTCCGCTTTTGATTTATTGAAGGCATATTTTTTGCGCTTGCACCAGTTCTGATAATGTTCAACAAAAGCGTTTAGAGACATTTTACGAATGCAATCTACATGCCAGTATGTAGAGACAAAATCAACCCATTTCTGGGAACCATCACTGCGGGTGGGACTATTGAAATAAGTATTTGCATTTGGATAGGTCTGGTCAATGAGGCCAATAAGATTATTTTTCATAGCCGTTTTTTGTTTCACATAGAAATGGAACTGACGATTCATGACCTTTAGCTGAGCGCGTAATTCATCTGTAATACTATACGGTTCAAGACTTTGCCATTTGTCAAGAGCGTAGCGGGCAATCTTGACAGAATCAGCTTTGTCGGACTTGATTTTGCGAAGAGAATCGTTATTAAAATCTTTGACCAACTTGGGATTAACAGCACTGACAAAGAGATCTGCTGCTGAAAGCTGGTGAGCAAGTGCTTCGTAGTAGCGGCCGGTATGTTCCATTACAACCCGGGATTCACCTTCGATAGAATGAATAAGTTTAATAAGTGAATGGATATCACTGGATGTGTGCTTAATCTCAAAAGGAGAGGATACAATCTCCCCAAATGGTCTCAGAATTGTAACCATACTTTTACCTTTTGAAACATCGATACCTACTGCGTTCATAAATTTATCACTCCTTAAAAAATATTACAATGGATAAATACCAGTTTTACTCATTACCTGTTCAAACTACTGTGTGTGACACGAATGCACCTAATGTGATCCAACCTGCATAAAACGAACACTGTGAATGAGGAGCCGGTTATCAGTCTAAAGTACGGACGCGAGGTCCAAGTGATGAAGTCGATATACCATTGCATCCTACATTCTAACAGTTTAAGTAATGAGATGGATAAATCCTTACTGGAAGTAAGGGGATTACCCATAAATATATTGTAGTAGTGATGAGTTAGACGCGCAAATTTTTTACCAAAAGAAAGAACGGATGTTTACTTCTGGCACTATATGTGCTAAAATATAGCCATAGGTAGTAGAA